>NZ_JBAPMI010000343.1:0-7404 GCF_049278535.1 Mycobacterium sp.
GTCGCGCTGAACAGCGCCACCGCATCCTCGGTGTACTTGTCGAAATCGGTGTCGAAGATGCCCTGGTACTGAAAGTGCAGTCCCGAACCGACGTCGAACAATACCCACCGCAAGTAGTGCAGGCGCAACGGCGCGAGCACGTCGGGACTCCCTGCAATCGCTTCTTCGATCTGCTTGCCGTACGCGCGGACGGCCTCTTCGCGCCCCTCTTTGACCTTCGCAATGATCGAAAAGCCGTAGCACGCAGGAGTTCTCGGATAGATAGGACCGTACCTGCCGCGCTCGAGCTCGAAGAAGCCCTCTTTGGGAATGGCTATCGCCGCCGGCTTGCTCCAGTCATGCTCGCTCATCGGCATCCTCAGGCTTCCTTTGTACTGTCAGCGTGAACACTACGCTCCGGGCGTCGCCGACATCCCGCCTTGGCCGACGACAAATTGGCTAGCCAACGATCATTTCGTCGCCTTTCATCCGCGTGCACCCGTCGGTCAATGGTCGCCACCCCTGAGGTCCTCGAACAGCCCAGCACGGACCAATAACAAGCCGCTAACCACCAGCACCCATCCGGGAAACGTCATCGTCACCCACATGCTGAGGTCGCTTGCGAGAAGCACGGCGACTGCAGCAAAATAGCTGAGGCCAACGAGCCAGCGTGGCATCAAGCGCGTCCTCAACCAGATCGTCGCGAGCGACATCATGAACACCGCGGCCATCCGGACCGCATAGGTCTTGGTCGACGACAACACAACCATCTTTCCGAGATCGATCATCTCAGCATGAGCGGCCGGGTCCGTCACGCGCGTGTCTGTCGCCACCAGACCGGCGGCCACCGACATTGAAACGAACATCACCGCCAAAAACAGCAAACCGCTACCCAGGAAGACCGTCGAGAAGAAGCGGTCTTCGTAACGCCCCAAGCCGTCGCGCACCGCGCCGATGAACCACAGGAAGCTGATGCCGGCAAAGGGCATCAACACCGTTGCGGTCGCGATCCCTCTGCGGCGACTTGTCAGCCACTCAGTCGAACCCTGCACGCCCTCAGGCATTTTAGTTCGGATTAAGATCAGCACGGCACCAAATAGCAGGGCGAACAACACACCGGCCAATGCGGCCGCACGGGGTGTCGTCAATAGGCGAGGGCTGGGCTGAGACGCCATTGTCATGGTGTCATCCTCTCATCGGGCTTGCGCGGCACGCGGGCTTTCGACCAGCCGTCCTCGGCCGATACATCGGCCGAGCAATTTCAGACGAGTGCCAATTCGCACCGTCATTCGCCGCTGGCTGCTTTCCGTAGCTGTCGGAGCCTGTCCACACGCGAGATTCCTTGCAGACCAGTACTTTTGATACTGATCAGCGTGAAATCGCACCCAAGACCTGCACCGATAGCGCGGCAACTGATATCCCGCCAAATTCCTGCGGAAGGTCCCAAATTATTCCTGCGGACCGAGGCCGTGCGCTTCATAAAGGGTGACGCAGACTGGCGTCTCACGGCCTGGGGACTGGGCCAAAGGCCCTTGATTCTCTGCACACATGGCGAGCGCAGAGCGGGTGTCAGCGGTTTCAGAACTGCCGCCACCGCGGCGGTGTTTCCTCCCCCGTTGGTAACACGGCTTTACCCCACTGACATCGATGAGGACGAGGGCTTCAACAAGTTCGGCCTTATTCGCGCGCGGGCACACCCGTTTCTTCCTGTCTCGGCTCTTTTTTTCGTGTGTTTTCGTACAATTCTGCTGCTGACACTTCCATCTGCACGTTGGGCGTGAGGAGGTGGTGCGACTGGGAAAATAGTCACATCCGAGCTAGCGGAAATCGATGATCGTTTCACTCCGATCCGGCCCTGACATCATTTTCGCTGCCTGAATCGGTCGACGCCCCATCGCCTCACTTATGCCTTCGGCTCACGTGCGAAGACGTAATCGGCGCACCGGACAGCATTCAGCGGTGGCCCGAGAACGTATCTCGGTCGGACATTTCCTGAAGGAGAAGTCCATGTCTTTCGTGACCACACAGCCGGAAATGCTGAGCACGGCAGCCGGCGATTTTGCCAGTATCGGCTCGGCATTTACCGCCCAGAACGCCGCAGTGGCCGCCCCGACCACCGGGGTGGTACCCGCCGCCGCCGACGAGGTGTCGGCGGTGACGGCGTCGCAGTTCGCGATGCACGGCCAGATGTATCAGGCGGTCAGCGCCCAGGCCGCAGCGATTCACGACCAGTTCGTGGCCATGCTGCAGTCCAGTGCGCTGTCGTATGCGGCCACCGAGGCCGCCAACACATTGGCAGCCAGCTAATGAGTATCGCAATGGATTTCAGCGTATTACCACCCGAAATCAACTCCGCCAGAATGTATTCGGGTCCCGGCTCGGGACCGTTGATGGCCGCGGCGACGGCCTGGGATGAGCTGGCCACCGAATTGGGCTCCACGGCGGACTCTTACTCGTCGGTGATTTCGGGGCTCACCGGGGCAGAGTGGCTGGGTCCTTCGTCGGCGTCGATGGCGGCCGCGGCCGCGCCCTATGCGACTTGGATGAGCACTACCGCCGCACAGGCCGAGCAGGCCGCCGCACAGGCAATGGCCGCGGCCAGCGCCTATGAGGCAGCATTCGCGATGACCGTGCCGCCGCCGGTGATCGCGGCCAACCGCAGCCTGACGATGATGCTCATCGCGACCAACATTCTCGGACAAAACACCGCGGCGATCGCGGCCAACGAAGCGCAGTACGCCGAAATGTGGGCTCAGGACAGCGCCGCAATGCAAGGCTATGCCGCCGATTCGGAGGCATCGACGACGTTAAGGCCGTTCACTGCGCCGCCGCAGACCACCAACCCGGCCGGGCTCGCGGGCCAGGCCGGCACGGTCGCCCAAGCTGCCGCGCCGGCCGCAGCGATAGGCACAATAGGTGATGGGGTCCTCGTCAGCCTGAACCTTATTTCGCTTGCGTCGCTGGGAATCTCGTGTGCCATCCTTGGCCAAGGGGCGGTGGGGCTGACGGATCAGCATCGCGGCGAAACCGGTCCGCCGGTGGAACTGGCTACGGTAGGCCAACCCAATCCGGGGACGGGGGGGCTTGTGTCCAGGATTGGGAATGGGGCGGCGGTGTCCACGCTCACCGGCCGGGCCAGCTCGATCGGCGGGCTCTCGGTGCCGCCGTCCTGGGCCACCCCGCTGGCAGTGCGTCAGATCGCCGCGGCGTTCCCAGGCACCGCCCCGATAATCATGCAAAACAGCCAAACCACCGCAGACAGCCCCTACACCGGCATGGCGTTGGCGAGTGTGGTCGGGACCTCTATGGCGGGTCTTGCTTCCCGGGGCGCCCCTGCCGCGAGCGCAGCCGCGACGACCCCCGCGGCAAACAAAGGTCCCGCAGCAACCGTGGTGGCGGCGAACAAGCCGACCCCAGCAGCGGCGCGCGCCGCGACGCCGGTGGCGCCCAACGTGGCGTTCCCCTCGACGGTCCCGGTCGAGATCTCAGCGGCGGGCATACCGGCGGACGTCGCGGCCAACCTCGCGGCGACCCTGGCGGGGATCCCCGGGGCGACCATAGTCGTGATACCGCCTCCGCCGCCCCCCGGATAAATCCGGCTCACGAAATGAGAAGCCAATGAAAAGATTCGGTACGGCGGCTGTTTTTGCGACGGCCATGTTCGCCGCTGTGGGAACCGCGAACGCCACCGACCCGGTCGGAACATACAACGTGGTGTTCGACCACCGGGACGGATACGTTGACGACACCTTTCAGTGGACCCTCACACCATGTGGACAGGGCTGCCTCCATGCGACCGGCGACGATGGTTGGCAGGGCGATTTCCACCTCATCCGCGGTGAATGGACCCTGATGCAGCAGAACGTGCCGAACTCGGTCCGATGCAAAGACGGATCGAGACACGATGGCGACATGACGCTGACGTTCAACCCGACCAGCCTCAGAGGCAAGTCGACTGGCTATGACAACGTCGGATGTCCTCTTGGGGTCCCAGGTCCGACCAACCCGATATCGTTCACGTTGGAAAAGGCGTAAGCCGCTGGCCGTCAAACCCCTAGACGGGCAGCGGGGCCCTGCAGAGCGGGCAGCTCAGTAGCGGTAGTGGTCCGGCTTGTACGGGCCGTCGACGTCGACGCCGATGTACTCGGCCTGCTCCTTGGTCAGCTTGGTCAGCTCGCCGCCGAGGGCTTCCACGTGGATGCGCGCCACCTTCTCGTCCAGGTGCTTGGGCAGCCGGTAGACCTCGTTGTCGTACTCGTCGTTCTTGGTCCACAGCTCGATCTGCGCGATGACCTGGTTGGAGAAACTGTTGCTCATCACGAAGGACGGGTGGCCCGTCGCGTTACCCAGGTTCAGCAGCCGGCCCTCGGACAGCACGATGATCGACTTACCGGTGTCGCCGAAGGTCCACAGGTCGACCTGCGGGCGGATGTTGACCTTGGTGGCACCGGACTTCTCCAGCTTCGAGATCTGGATCTCGTTGTCGAAGTGGCCGATGTTGCCCAGGATCGCCTTGTCCTTCATCGCCCTCATGTGCTCGAGGGTGATGATGTCCTTGTTGCCGGTGGTGGTGATGACGATGTCGGCCTCGCCGATCACGTCCTCCACCCGCTTGACGTCGTAACCCTCCATCAGCGCCTGCAGCGCGTTGATCGGGTCGATCTCGGTGACGGTCACCCGCGCGCCCTGGCCGGCCAGCGAGTCCACCGAGCCCTTGCCGACGTCGCCGTACCCGCAGATCAGTACCTTCTTGCCGCCGATCAGCACGTCGGTGCCGCGGTTGATGCCGTCGATCAGCGAGTGCCGGCAGCCGTACTTGTTGTCGAACTTCGACTTGGTCACCGAGTCGTTCACGTTGATCGCCGGGAACGCCAGTTCGCCGGCGGCGGCGAACTGGTAGAGCCGCAGCACGCCGGTGGTGGTCTCCTCGGAAACACCCTTGATCGACTCCGCGATCTTGGTCCACTTGTCCTTGTCGGTCTCGAAGCGCTCGCGCAGCAGGTTCAGGAACACCCGGTGCTCGGCCGAATCGTCTTCCTCGTCCGGCGGAACCACGCCCGCCTTCTCGTACTGCGCGCCACGCAGCACCAGCATGGTGGCGTCGCCGCCGTCGTCCAGGATCATGTTGGCCGGCTCGTCGGGCCAGGTCAGAACCTGCTCGGCGGCCCACCAGTACTCCTCGAGGGTCTCGCCCTTCCACGCGAACACCGGCACACCCTGCGGCTTCTCGGGGGTGCCGTGCGGGCCGACGACCACCGCGGCGGCGGCGTGATCCTGGGTGGAGAAGATATTGCAGCTAGCCCATCGAACTTCAGCACCGAGGCTCGTCAACGTCTCGATCAGCACCGCGGTCTGCACGGTCATGTGCAGCGAACCTGAGACGCGGGCGCCCTTGAGCGGCTGGACGTCGTGGTATTCGCGGCGCAGCGACATCAGACCGGGCATTTCCTGCTCGGAGAGTTCGATGTCGCGGCGACCGTAGTCGGCCAACGACAGGTCGGCCACCTTGAAGTCGAGCCCGTTCACCACGTCGGGGGTCAGCTGCTGTTCGGTCGTCGTCATCTACTACCCATTCCTCCGGTCAACTAATTAGCTTTGTTACATATTAGTCGCGACGCGTTTTCGGCCGCGATCTGAGGTCAGTCGCGACGCCAAGCCTATTCTTTGGCTTCGCCGCCCTCGCCGGTGGTCCCACCCCGGGTCTCCGACTGGAAGTCTTCTCGAAACTCACCGTAGCGCTCGGCTGCCGGTGTCATGAGTCGTGCCAGGTCAGCGGCCACGTCGTGGTCGGCCTCCGGCGGCATCGACACGTAGCTCATCGCGAGCCGGACGATCGCGCGGGCGATCATCCCGGAGTCCTCCTCGCTGGCTCGCATCCAGCTGTTCATGAACGACGTTGTCAGGCGGGCCGAGCAGTGCGTGATGATCGGCCCGCTGTCGGTGGTGATGATTTGCAGCAGATCGGGTTTGGCCACTCCGGTCAGCAGCGAGATCACCAGCGGGTCGGCGGCCGAGTCGGCGAAGAACGCCCGGAATCCCTGCAGGAAAGCGGCATAGACGTCGCCGACGTTGGCGTAGATGGCGTCTTCGACGGCATCCACCAGGCGGTCGGCCAGCCGCAGCGCGTAGCCCTTGGCCAGACCTTGCCGCGAGCCGAACTCGTTGTAAATGGTCTGCCGGCTGATGCCCGCGGCGCGGGCCACATCGGCCAGCGTGATCGCCGACCAGTCGCGGCTCCCCAGCAGCTCGCGCATCGCGTCGAGTACCGAGTCACGCAGAAGGGCCCGCGACGCCTCGGCGTACGGGACCCTTCGCATATGCGCGACCCTAACGCCTGTCGCGCCACTCCTGCGTATCGCGGCGCGCGGCACAGTCGCGCTGGACCGGCTCACGCGCGGGCGACTTCCACCATCTCGAAGTCGGACTTCGACGCGCCGCAGTCCGGGCAGCTCCAGTCCTCGGGGATGTCGTCCCAGCGGGTGCCGGGCGCGATGCCGTCTTCCGGCCAGCCCTTGGCCTCGTCGTACTCGAAACCGCACTGCACACACACGAAGAGTTTGTAGTCGTTCATTTCGTTGCCTCCGTTGATTGTTCGAAGTCGGTCTTCTCGAGAACTGCACAGTCCGGGCAGCACCAGTCGTCAGGGATCTCATCCCAGCGGGTTCCCGCCGGAAACCCTTCCCGCTCAGCGCCTTTGGCTTCGTCGTAGACGTAGTCGCAGCCCGGGCAGCGGTAGGTCGCCATCACGCCGCGGCGCCGTAGCGCGCCAGCACCTTCTGCCGAAGACGCGGTTGGATGTTGACCCGGCTGATGTCGCCGTCGTAGTGCTCGAGCACCCGGTGGTCCATCACCTTGCGCCACAGTGGCGGGAAGTACGTCAGCCCGATCATCGACGCGTAGCCGCTCGGCAGGTTCGGCGCCCCGTCCATGCTGCGCAGTGTCTGGTACCGCCGCGTCGGGTTGGCGTGGTGGTCGCTGTGCCGCTGCAGGTGGTACAGGAACAGGTTGGTCACGATGTGGTCGGAGTTCCAGCTGTGCACCGGCGTGCACCGCTCATAGCGGCCGCTTTCGGTCTTCTGTCGCAGCAGCCCGTAATGCTCGAGATAGTTGACGGTCTCGAGCAGCGTGAAGCCGAACACCGCGGAGATCACCACGTACGGGATCAGCGCGAGGCCGAACACCGCGATCAGCGCGCCGTAGAGCACCACCGACATCGCCCATGCGTTGAGCACGTCGTTGGACCAGTGCCACTTGCTCTTGCCTGCCCGATCGAGCCGCTTGGCCTCGAGCTCCCATGCGGACTTCAGGCTGCCGAACACGCTGCGCGGCAGGAACTCCCAGAACGTCTCGCCGAAGCGCGCCGACGCGGGGTCCTCCGGGGTGGCGACCCGCACGTGGTGGCCGCGGTTGTGCTCGATGTAGAAG
>NZ_JBAPMI010000344.1:0-14336 GCF_049278535.1 Mycobacterium sp.
GCGCCAGCGGCCGTCGACCAGAAGGCCGATGCCCATGTACTGGCCCGGCTGGTAATCGAAGCTGAAACCCCAACCCGGCTTGATGACCAGCGTCGCGGAATCGTGCGTCTCCCGCCTGACGTCAAGAATGCGGCCCCGCAATTCCCGCGCCGACCACAGCGGATTGGCAAGTCGCAGATAGTCATCGGGAAGGAGAGGCGTGGTGATGCGTCGGGCCAGGGTGCGCAACGCATGCCAGCCAGGATGGGTTTCCACTCCGGCCAGCGTAATGGGCCTGGTCTCGACGACGTCGGCCGCCGCTCGCGGTATTTTTCTGTCCACTACGGCTTTTCTGGCCATTGAAAAACTCCCGCCCTCGCTCCGGACAGGACCTACGGTACCGTAACTTACGGCACCGTAGCTATGCCTTAGAGCAGCTCGAGCAGGAACGGGAGCTCTTGGACCGCGTACCAGGCCAGCTCGTGATCCTGGGCGTCACCCACGGTCAGCTCGGCGTCCTCGTCGCCGAGGTCGGCGGCATCAATCACCGCGATCGCGTCCCTGACCTGGGCTTCCGCAGCGGCGTTGTCGACAAACGCGGCGACGACATCGTCGGTGGTCACCGGCCCGCCGATCCGCACGACGGCGTCGTCGAGATCCGGTCGCAATGTGACATCGCCGACATCCGCCACCAGCACCGCGCGTCGGGCGGGCAATTCGTCGCCCGACTGCCCGGAATCATCGGCCGCGCCGGCCAGCAGCCGCAGCGACGCCAGCGCCGCCTCACGCAACGCGACCTCGCCCAGCTCGTCGTCGTCGCCCTCGGCGTAGGCCTCCCGTAGCTTGGGCGTCACCGCGAAAGCGGTGCCGCTGACCGGCTGCAGCGAGCCGTCGGCGACGAGTTGCGCAAGCATGGCCAGTGTCACCGGGATGTAGATCCGCATCAGGCAGCAGCCACCCGGGTCATTCGGCCGAACCGATCAACGTCGCGACATGATCGTCAACGTAGGTCGACAGCTCGCGCGGCGGCCTCTGATAGTCCCCGGTCTTGATCGGATGATCGGGCAGTTTGACTTTCGGCAACTTCACATCGCGATAGTCGATGGTGGACAACAGATGCGCAATCATATTCAGCCGTGCGTGTTTCTTGATATCTGACTCCACCAGAAACCAAGGGCTGTAAGGCTTGTCAGTGTAAGCCATCATCTCGTCTCTGGCCCGTGAATAGTCTTCCCATTTGTACAGCGCGTCCAGATCCATCGGGCTCAGCTTCCACTGCCGCACCGGGTCGTTGCGCCGCGCCTTGAATCGGCGCAACTGCTCGTCTTCGGAGACCGAAAACCAGTACTTGCGCAGCAGAATTCCGTCGTCGATCAGCATCTGCTCGAATATCGGTGTCTGCTGCAAGAACAGCGCATGCTCCTGCGGCGTGCAGAAACCCATGACTGTCTCGACGCCGGCCCGGTTGTACCAGGACCGGTCGAACAACACGATCTCGCCCTTGGTGGGCAGCTGCGCGATATAGCGCTGGTAGTACCACTGCCCGCGTTCCCGGTCGGTCGGGGCAGGCAGCGCGGCGATCCGGGCAAAGCGAGGGTTGAGATATTCGGTGACCCTCTTGATGGTACCGCCCTTGCCCGCCCCGTCACGACCCTCGAAGATCACCACAATGCGACTACCAGAGACTCGCACCCATTCCTGGAGTTTCACCAATTCCGTTTGGAGCCGGAATAATTCAGCCTCATAGACCTTGTTCGAGATCCCGGCCTTCGCCTTCTTCGCCTTGCTCACCATCGAATGGTAGGTCTACTGCGCGGCTTCCAGCAGTTCATCGAGCGATTCGGCCAGCAATCCCGGTAATACGTCGACATCGCTCATCGCGTCGCGATCGGCGTTGATGCCGAAGTACAACATGCGGTTGTACGACGTCACGCCGATGGCCAGTACCTGGTTGCTCAACAGCGGCGGCACGGCGTAGGTCTCCATCAACTTCGCTCCGGCCACATACATTTGCGACTGGGCACCCGGTGCATTGGTGATCAACAGGTTGAACAATCGCGGCGACAAGCCGGTGGCGACTCGAATTCCCATGGCGTGCAAGGTCGGCGGCGCAAATCCCGACAGGGTCGCGATGGTGCGGGCGTCAACCAGGCTGCCCGCGGTCGGATTGGTTTCGGTGGCATGGGCGATCTGCGACAGCCGCACCACCGGGTTGCCCTCCCCGACGGGTAGGTCGACCAGAAACGGCGCGACCTGGCTGATGGCCTGCCCCCGGCCCGACGAGTCGAACGCCTCATCCACGTAGACCGGCAACGGCGCCATCGCCCGCACCGTCGTGGTGATCGCCGGCGCCTCGCCGCGCGACGACAACCAGTTACGCAGCGCGCCGGTGATTACCGCCAGCACCACATCGTTGACGTCGCAGGCGTAGCGCGACCGGATCGTCCGGTAGTCGTCGAGTCGTCCGCAGGCCACCGTGTAGCGCCGGTTGCGCGACACCGTGGTGTTCAGCGGGCTGCGCGGGGCGGTGCCGCGCGCCAGGGTTCGGGCGACGTCGAACAGTCGACGGCCGGCGTCGACGAGTTGGCCGGAGTTGGTCACCAGATCGATGACCCCGCTGTGGACTGCCTTCAATTGCGCCTGCGGGCGGGTGGCCCAGTCACCGATCGCGCCAAGCAGCAGCCGCGCGGTGCCCGGTTCGCGGCGCGGCACCCAGATGTCTTCGGCGAACGGCGCCGGACGCCGGTTCCGATCGGCGACGACATGGCTGATCTCGACGGCACCCATGCCGTTGATCAACGCCTGATGCGACTTGGTGTAGAGGGCCAGCCGGTTGTTGGCCAATCCTTCTACCAGGTACATCTCCCAGAGCGGCCGCGACTTGTCCAGCGGGCGCGCGGCCAGCCGGCCGATCAGCTCGTGGAGTTGCTCGTCGCTACCCGGCGACGGCAGCGCGGAGCGCCGGACGTGGTACGTGATGTCGAAATCGTGGTCGTCGACCCACACCGGCCGGGCCAGCCGCATGGTTACTTCGCGGACCTTCTGCCGGTAGCGCGGCACCTTCGGCAACTGCCGCTCGACGGTGGCCAGCAACGTCTCGTAGCTCAACCCGGCGCGTGGCTGACGCAGAATCGACAGCGAGCCCACGTACAACGGCGTCGCCGAACTCTCCAGCTCGTAGAAAGAGGCGTCCGAAGCGGACAACCGGGTCACGTCGCCTCTCCCCGCCTCTCCCCTTTTCGTCCCTATGTGAATTGGTCTACCGATCAATATGCCGCACACGGTAACGCCTCTGCCGGGCCTGCGCGCAGCGCGGGTACGCGGACACGACGATTGTGCGATGATCGTCACACTCGCCTGCCACTCTCCTGCAGGCCAACTTGTCGGGTCCGTCAAAATTCGCAGGAGAGTGCCGTGCTGACCAGCTCAAGCCCATCGGATCGCACGCCGTTCGCGGTCACCCCCGTGGTCGACTACGAACCGCCGGCACGCGACGTCCGGCAGTGCCAACCACCCTCGCCGACAGCGCTACGGAAACGCAATACGCATGTGCCGCAGCGACATTCCGAGCAGCGCCCAGCGCCGCCCGCCGCCCCGGTTTCCGAGCCGATGCGGCAGGCCGCCCGCTTCGCCGACGCCGCTCTGAAACGTGTCCTGGAAGTCATCGACCGCCGCCGGCCTATCGCGCAGCTGAATGGCCTACTGGCTGCCGGACTCGTCGATTCGGTGATGTCGGCCAATCGACTTGCCGGCACCGACGGCGGCGTGGCGGTGCTGCGCAGGGTGCGACTGCAGACAGTGGGCGACCGGGACGGATTCACCGCGGCCGAGGTATTCGGCAGCTACAGCCGTGGCCCACGGATGCACGCCATCGCCTGCCGCATCCAGCAACGGACGGCGGGACGCTGGCAGGTCGTCGCGCTGCACATCGGCTAGCGGGTCCCGCCGCGGGGAGGGCTACTCCCGATTGCCCGGCTCCTCAACGGGCCGTTGCACGGCCCGCATCGTCGCCGGGCGTGGCCCGCCGCTGAACCGTGCGAGCAGCGGGCCGAGCACGGCGACGACGAACACGTACGACATCGCCACCGGGGCCAGGCCGGCTATCGACGACCCGGCCAAACCGATGATGATCAACGAGAATTCGGCGCGAGCGATCAGGGCGGTGCCGGCGCGCAGTTGCCCGCGGCGGGCCACCCCGTCGCGCCGCGCCGCGAAAATACCGGTCGCCACCTTCGCCGCACTGGTCACCACGGCCAGGCCAATCGCCACCGGAAGAGCAGGAGCCAGCGTGTGCGGATCGACGCCGATCCCGACCCCTAGAAAGAACACCGCGGCGAACAGATCGCGCAACGGCCCCAACACCTTCCGGGCGCGGTCCGCCGTGTCGCCGGTCAGCGTCAGACCGACCAGGAACGCACCGACGGCAGCCGACGCGTGCACCTCTTCTGCCAGCGCGGCAACGATCAGCGTCACCCCCAGCACGCGCAGCAGCAACTGCTCGGAATCCTCGGTTCCCACCAGCCGGCCGAAGTAGTGGCCCCAGCGGTGCGAAATGACGAACGCGATCCAGAACGCCCCCACCCCGACAACCATGCCGAGCAGTGCCTTCAGCCAGGTACCGCCGCTGACCAGCACCGCGAACACCGGCAGGTAGGCCGCCATCGCGAAATCCTCGAGCACCAGCACGGCCAGGATCGCGGGTGTCTCGCGGTTACCCACCCGGTTGAGGTCTTCGAGCAGGCGCGCGATCAAACCGGATGACGACACATAGGTCACGCCGGCCAGCGCGAGGATGCCGATGCCCTGGAACCCGAGCAGCCAGCCCGCTATGGCCCCCGGCGTCGCGTTGAGCACGACATCGACCAGCGCCGAGGGGACGTGTTGCTTCATGCTGCTGGCGAATTCGGCGCTGGAGAACTCCAGACCCAACGTCAGCAGCAGCAGCACTACGCCGATGGGCGCACCGGTTTTGACGAACACGCTGGCCTCGGTCACCGGCTGAATGCCGCCCTTGCCGAGTAACAGCCCGGCCAGCAGGTACAGCGGGATCGGCGACAGCGCGAACCGGCGCGCCAGCGCGCCCAGCAACGCAAGCGCAGTCAGGACTGCGCCGAGTTGCAAAAGCAGCGGCGCCGAAATCTGCACGCAATCAGCCCTTTTGGACGAGCTGCTGCACGCCGTTGATGCCGGCTTCGGTGCCGACCACGATCAATACGTCGGCAGCGCGCAGCATCTCGGACGGCCCCGGCGAAGCGAGCACCTCGTCGTTGCGCACGATCGCGACGATCGAAGCGCCGGTCCGGGTCCGGGCACGGGTGTCCCCCAGCGGCCGGTCCGCGAAGACGCTGCCCGGCAGGATGTGCACCTGCCCGGCCTCCAGGCCGGGTATTTCGCGAGTGAGCTCGACGAACCGTTCGGCGATCCGCGGCGCGCCCAGGATCTGGGCTACCGCATCTGCTTCCTCGTCGGTGAGCCGAAAAACCGGACGGGCCTGATCGGGGTCGTCGCTGCCGTAGAGCACTACCTCGAAGTAGCCGCCGCGCCGGGCGATGATCCCGATCCGCTCACCGTGGTTGCTGGTGAACTCGTACCGCACGCCCATGCTGGGCAGCAGCACCTCTTTGACGTCCATGGCCCTAGCGCCGCTTGGTCTTGGCGTGCCGGCCCTGCCGACGGGCGGCCTCGCGGCGTTCACGGCGCGAACCGCCGGACGCACCCGCAGGCGGGTTGCCACCGTTGCCCTGCACCTGCGTCGAGCCGTCCTCGGCGGGCCCGCTGTAGGTCAGCGCGGGTGCCTCGTTGTCAATTCCCTTGGCGCGCAACGCAGGAGAGGGTTCACGCGCCGCGCCGGTCTGCTGCTGCGCGTTGGCTGCTGCGGCGGTAGCGAACTCCGCCAGGCCTTCCGGCTCGGCGACCGGGCCGACCTGCTGTGCCGGAACCGCCTCCACTGCGACGTTGAACAAGAAGCCGACGGACTCTTCCTTGAGGCCCTCCAGCATCCCGGTGAACATATCGAAGCCCTCGCGCTGGTACTCCACCAGCGGATCGCGTTGTGCCATCGCGCGCAGGCCGATGCCCTCTTTGAGGTAGTCCATCTCGTAGAGATGCTCGCGCCACTTACGGTCGATGACGTTGAGCAACACGTTGCGTTCCAGTTGACGCATCGCACCCTCGCCGGCCAGCTCTTCGAGTTCGGCTTCCCGCTTGGCGTAGGCGTTGTCGGCGTCCTCGATCAACGCGTCGAGCAGTTCCTCGCGGGTCAGTTCACCGGGCTCGCCGACGGCGTCGGAGTCGATCAGGCTGTGATGGTCGATGCCGACCGGAAACAGCGTCTTCAGGGCTTCCCAGAGCTTCTCCAGATCCCAGTCTTCGGCATAGCCCACGCTCGTGGCGCCGTCGACGTAGGCGGTGATCACGGCGACGAGCATGTCGTGCGCCTGCTCCTGCAGGTTCTCGCCTTCCAGGATGCGTCGCCGTTCGGCGTAAATGACCTTGCGTTGCTGGTTCATCACCTCGTCGTACTTGAGGACGTTCTTTCTGACCTCGAAGTTCTGCTGCTCCACCTGGGTTTGCGCGCTCTTGATCGCGCGTGTCACCATCTTGGCCTCGATCGGCACGTCGTCGGGCAGGTTGAGCCGGGTCAGCAGCGTCTCCAGCGCCGCGCCGTTGAAGCGACGCATCAACTCGTCGCCCAGCGACAGATAGAAGCGCGATTCACCGGGATCACCCTGACGACCGGAGCGGCCACGCAGCTGGTTGTCGATGCGGCGCGACTCGTGCCGCTCGGTGCCCAGCACGTAGAGTCCGCCGGCCTCGATGACCTCTTTGGCCTCAGCCGCGGCCTCTTCTTTGACCAGGGGCAGCTCTTCGTGCCACGCCGCGTCGTACTCGTCGGCGGTTTCGACCGGGTCCAGGCCGCGGGCCCGCAGCCGGAGGTCGGTGAGAAAGTCGACGTTGCCGCCCAACACAATGTCGGTGCCTCGCCCGGCCATGTTGGTGGCGACCGTGATGGCGCTGCGGCGGCCAGCCTCGGCGATGATGCCGGCTTCCTGCTCGTGGTACTTCGCGTTGAGGACGTTGTGCGGAATACGCCGTTTCTGGAATTGTCGCGACAGATACTCCGAGCGCTCCACGCTGGTGGTACCGATCAACACCGGCTGGCCCTGTTCGTAGCGCTCGCTGACGTCGTCGACGACCGCGATGTACTTGGCTTCCTCGGTCTTGTAGATCAGATCGGTCTGGTCGGTGCGGATCATCGACTTGTTCGTCGGGATAGAGACCACACCGAGCTTGTAAATTTCGTGCAGCTCGGCCGCCTCGGTCTGCGCCGTACCGGTCATGCCGGAGAGCTTCTCGTAGAGCCGGAAGTAGTTCTGCAGGGTGATGGTGGCCAGCGTCTGGTTCTCGGCCTTGATCTCGACGCGCTCCTTGGCCTCGATGGCCTGGTGCATGCCCTCGTTGTAACGCCGTCCGACCAGCACGCGGCCGGTGAACTCGTCGACGATGACCACCTCGCCGTCGCGCACGATGTAGTCCTTGTCGCGGGCGAACAGCTCCTTGGCCTTCAGCGCGTTGTTCAGGTAGCTGACCAGCGGCGAGTTCGCCGCCTCGTAGAGGTTGTCGATGCCGAGCTGATCTTCGACGAACTCCACCCCGAGCTCGTGGACGCCGATGGTCCGCTTGCGGATGTCGACCTCGTAGTGGGTGTCCTTCTCCATGATCGGAGCCAGCCGGGCGAATTCGGTGTACCAGTTCGACGCGCCGTCAGCCGGCCCGGAGATGATCAGCGGGGTCCTGGCCTCGTCGATCAGAATCGAGTCGACCTCGTCGACGACGGCGAAGTTGTGGCCTCGCTGGACGCAGTCCTCCAGCGAGTGGGCCATGTTGTCGCGCAGGTAGTCGAAGCCGAACTCGTTGTTGGTGCCATAGGTGATGTCGGCGGCGTAGGCGACGCGCCGCTCGTCGGGAGTCATCTGCGCGAGGATCACGCCGACGTCCAGCCCCAGGAAGCGGTGCACCCGGCCCATCCACTCGCTGTCGCGTTTGGCCAGGTAGTCGTTGACGGTGACGATGTGGACGCCCTGGCCGCCGATGCCGTTGAGGTAGGCCGGCATCACCGAGGTCAGCGTCTTGCCTTCACCGGTCTTCATCTCGGCGACGTTGCCGAAGTGCAGCGCCGCCGCACCCATCAACTGGACGTCGAATGGCCGCTGGTCGAGCACCCGCCAAGCCGCCTCACGAGCCACCGCGAACGCTTCCGGCAACAGGTCGTCGAGGCTCTCCCCGTCGGAGTGCCGCTTCTTGAATTCAGCGGTCTTGGCCCGCAACTCGGCGTCGGTGAGCTTCGCGGTGTCCTCGGACAAGGTGTTGACGTACTCGGCCACTCGCTTGAGGCGCTTGACCATGCGACCTTCGCCAAGTCGCAACAACTTATCCAGCACGGCTGTGTCCCCTGTAGGTAGACGTCTTAGGCGTCATCCATCCTAGGTGACGAGCAAGTGAGGACCTTTCGCGTCAGGCCAACCGAATCAGCCCGTAGTCATAGGCGTGCCGTCGGTAGACCACCGAGGGACGTTCGGTCTGCTTGTCGTAGAACAAGAAAAAGTCGTGGCCGACGAGCTCCATCTCGTAGAGGGCGTCATCCACCGACATCGGCTTGGCCTCGTGCTCCTTGATACGCACCACCCGCCCGGGCTGATGGTGCCCGTTGCCGCCTGCGTCGCCGAAGTGCGGGGCTGCGATGTCGTCGAGAACCGGCTCGGGCTGCGGTACGACTGCAGTCGCAGCGGCCAGCGAGACCGGCGTCTTGTCGCCGTAGTGGACTTTGCGGCGATCCTTCACCCGACGCAGCCGACCCTCCAGCTTGGCCACCGCGGACTCGAGTGCGGCATAGAAACTGTCCGCGCAGGCTTCGCCGCGGACTACCGGTCCACGACCGCGAGCGGTGATCTCGACATGCTGACAGGATTTGCGCTGGCGCCGGTTGCGCTCGTGGTCGAGTTCGACGTCGAACAGATAGACGGTTCGGTCGAGTCTCTCCAGGCGGGCGAGTTTCTGCGAAACGTAGATGCGGAAGTGGTCGGGGATTTCGACGTTGCGGCCTTTAACGACGACCTCGGCGCTTGCCGTCGGTTCGTGTTCGTCGACGTCGACCGGAGGTTCAGCCAGCAGCTGTCCGGATTCCACGGTTTGTCTTGACATACTTGACAACTCGTTTCTATCGCATTGCGCGCAACTAAGCGCGCCCGGCTATCGGATACACGCGTCGACGGGGTTGTCAGAATTCAGTGGCCGCCCGCCGATGCAAGGTGTCGAAAACTCACCCCCTACCGTCGACGGTGGCGCCTCGCGCTGCGATCAGATGCGCTGCCGTGAGGCGTTGTGGTGCTTGGTCCCGACGGTAGACCGTCCACGGGCGGCATTGCCAGCATTTCGCCCGACCTGTTGCGAGTTCTTCACAAACACTCACGCCGCCGCTAGGGCCAGCACAGCTGACACCCGCGTCCCGGCCCGGTGCAGCACGCGGACCGACTCACGGGCGGTGGCGCCGGTGGTGACGATGTCGTCGACCAGCAGCAGCTCGCCGCGGGCCGGCATACTCCGGCGGGTCAGCAACACTCGTCCGGAGATGTTGCGTTCGCGGGCGGCACTGCTCAAACCCGCCGAGTCGCGAGCCCAGGCCGTCATCCGCAGCGCCCGGACCACGGTGATGTCCGGGTGGCCCGCCGTGGCCCGGGTGGCGATTCTGGTCACCGGGTCGCCGCCACGGTGACGCGCCGACCAGCCGCGGCTCGGTGCCGGGACGATCGTCAGCGGAACGTCGAGTAGACCCCACAGCAGTAGACGGTGGATACCCAGGGCCAGCGACCGCGCCAGCGGTGCGAGCAGATCCGCCCGGCCACGGTCCTTCATCGCGACGATCGCCCGCCGTCGCGCGCCGGCGTATCGGCCGAGCGCGAACACCGGCACCTGGGGATCGATGCGCGGGCTGAGGACGCGCGGCTCGTCCAGACTCATCGCGAGTTCATCGCCGCAGGCAGCACACCACGGCGTCGACGGCGCCCCGCAACCGCCGCATTCCAGCGGAAGGACCAGATCCAGCACAGCGCAAGTGTGCCGAGAAGTACCGACAACGCGGCTCTGGCGGTGGGGCCACCGACCCCTCCGCCAACGCTAAGTAGGTCGAGGTCGACCGGTTAGCCATCGCGCGCAGCGTCGTGGCCGGATAACGCGGCTCAGCCAGGCATCACCGGCATCGCCCCGCCCGCCATGAACGGTGCGACGTCCAGCCAGCCCTGCACGCCCTCGGCACCCGAGATCGACAGCTGCATCACCCCGCGCGGGTCGGCGACGTACACCGTCGATGGGTTGGCCGCGATCACGCCGACCGGCTGCTGCAGATTGCCACTCGGTGCATCCGAGTTGACCCCGTCGATGTTGACGTAGGACACCGGGTGCTCGGCGTCGTTGCGGCTCACCGCGATGTCCTCGTCAGTGCGCCACGCCAACGAGACCACTGAGGAACCCAGTCCGAACCCGAGCCGGCGCGGATAAGTCAATGCGAACTGACCGGCTTGGGTCTGCTCGACGCTGGCACAGATCACCTGGCCGTTGATGATCATCGCCGCGCGGGTGCCGTCGCGGGACAGTTGCAACTCGGCGATCACGCCGGGGAAGCGGCTGGACACCCCGGCCGAGTCGACCGGTAGCCGCGCCGGCTGCCCCGATGCAGTCTCCTGGATGGCCCGCAGCACGGTGTTGCCGTCGGCCACCACCCACACCGCATCGTCCAGCGACCAGGTCGGCCGCGAAAGTGTATGCCCGTCAGCGGCTTCGGCGGCCTCGCCGCCGAGGTCGCCGATCCACAGCGACGACGCCATATCCGGAGCGCCGGGCCGAAGGGTCACCACCGAGGCGACCTGATGCCCGTTGCGGGACAGCGCGGCGCTGGTCTGGTCCGTCGTCCGGCCGAAGGCGCCCGGTACCGGGTCGGCGCGCTGGCCGTCCAGCGCCACGACACGACCACCGATAAGCGCGTGCACTCCGGCCGCGGCGCCCTCGGCCACCCCTGGGTCGGTGGCCGCGACGTCGGTGGTGTTCCACCCGTCGGCGAATCGGTCGTCGAGTGAGGCGCCGTCGGCCTTGATCACATACGGCCCCTTGATGTCCGCGCGGGCCAGCGTCCAAATGATCTGCGCGGCAACCAGTTGCCTGCTGCGCGGGTCGGCGACGGTCAGCAACTCGAGGTCGATGCGCGCCCCGCCGTAGCCGCGACCGATGCCGCTCTTGCCGCCGTCGGCGCGGGTCACCGGCCCCCGCAGCCGCACCGGCGGTGTCAGCATGTTGTGCACGCTTTTGGCCATTTCCGGGCGTGGGCCGGCGATCAGCTTGGAAACCAGTTCGGTGGCCAGTTGATCGCGGTCGGACACCGCGACGTAGCGCGGATCCGGCACCACCGTCTTGCCGGTCGGGTCGGAGAAGTACAGCGTGTTGCGCTTGTAGGTGGCCTGGAACTGCTGCCAGTCCAAGAACACCCCGTTGGGCAGCTTGTCGATGCGCCAGCCGCCCGGTGTTTTGACCAGCTCGATGGGACCGGGATCGGGCAACTGCCCCTCGGCGGTCTCGAACACGCCCATGTCGGAAAGCGAACCGAGCTTGTCGGCGCGCATAGTGACCGAAACCCGTTCGGTGCTATGGGTTTCGACGAACACCACGTGGTCGATCAGCAGCGCGCTACCGGCGTCGTCCCACCCGTCGGACGCCGACCGGGTCAGGAACTGCCGCGCCGCCAGGTGCCGGTTGGCCGGATCGGCGGTGGCCTTGAGGAATTCGCGCAGCAGCACGTCGGGGTCCATGCCGGGCGTCGGCTTGGGCAGCTTCGCCGGTGCCGGGCGCTCGACGGTCCCGATGGCCTGTGGCGCCGAGGCGCTGGGCACACCCGCGCAACCCGCCAGCACCGCGGACAACGTGAACAGCAGTGCAGCTAACTGCCGCATCAAGCGCCCCGCTCCGCGCGCTCCCGCGGCCGAGCCTGACGCTCTTTGCGTTCGGGCGCAACCGGTTTCATCGGCAGCGGGCTGGTGGTGACCTTGTGCCCGCGCACCAGCGGCAGGGTGAGCCGGAAGCAGGCGCCGTTGCCGGGTTCGCCCCAGGCTTCCAGCCGGCCCTGGTGCAGCCGCGCGTCCTCCACGCTGATCGCCAGCCCGAGCCCGGTTCCGCCGGACCGCCGCACCCGCGACGGGTCCGACCGCCAGAACCGGCTGAACACCAACTTCTCCTCGCCCGGCCGCAGCCCGACGCCGTAGTCGCGGACGGTGACGGCGACGGTGTCTTCGTCGTAGCCCATCCGGATCCGCACCGGCTTGTGCTCGGCGTGATCGATCGCGTTGGCGATCAGGTTACGCAGAATCCGTTCGACCCGACGGGGGTCGACCTCGGCGATGACGTCCTCGTCCGGCATGTCGACGATCATCTGGACCCCGGCGTCTTCGGCCAGGTGACCGACGTTGCCCAGCGCGCTGTTGACCGTTGTCCGCAGATCGACCGCCTCGACCGACAACTCGGCCACACCGGCGTCGTGGCGCGAGATTTCCAGCAGGTCGCTGAGCAGCGACTCGAACCGGTCCAGCTCGTTGACCATCAGCTCGGTGGACCGCCGCAGGGCCGGGTCGAGGTCCTCGCTGTGGTCGTAGATCAGGTCGGCGGCCATCCGCACGGTGGTCAGCGGCGTGCGCAATTCGTGGCTGACGTCAGATGTGAAGCGGCGCTGCAGGCTACCGAACTCTTCGAGCTGAGCGATCTGCCGGGACAGGCTCTCGGCCATGTCGTTGAACGACACCGCCAGCCGGGCCATGTCGTCTTCGCCGTTGATCGGCATCCGCTCGGACAGGTGCCCGTCGGCGAACCGCTCGGCGGTCCACGCCGCCGCCCGTACCGGTACCACCACCTGCCGGGTGACCATCCAGGCGATACCGGCCAGCAGCACCATCAGCACCAGGCCGCCGGTGGCCATCGTGCCGCGGACCAGTGCGATCGTGCTCTGCTCATTGCCCAGCGGGAAGACCAGGTACAGCTCCAGGTTGTTCACCCGCGACATCGTCGGAGTGCCGATGACCAGCGCCGGACCGGAGAAGCCTTCGGTGTGCACCGTCGCGTACTGGTAGGCCACCTGCCCCGCCTTCACGAAGTCGCGCAGCGTGCCGGGCAACTGGTCGACCGGGCCGGCCGAGGCGGCAGGTCGCGGGCCATCGCCGGGTACCACCAATACGGCGTCGAACGCGCCGGCCAGACCGGCTCCGGAGGTGGGGTCGGTCTTCGACGTCAAGGTGTTGCGGGCCAGCTGCAGACTGCTGTCCAGTGAGCGCGCCTCTTCCCCGCTGACAATCCCGCTGACAGTGGCGCGAGCCCGGTCGATCTGCTCGGTGGCGGCGCGGACTTTGACGTCAAGCACGCGGTTGGTGACCTGGCTGGTCAGCGTGAAACCGAGCGCCAGGATCACCGCGAGGGACATGCCGAGCGTCAAAGCGAGCACCCGAAGTTGCAACGAGCGGCGCCAAGCCACGCCGAGGGCTCGGCTCAACGTACCCATGCCCCGGATAACCGGGCCCGACCGACCCGAACGACCGCGAAAACGTGGCTTCGAGCCAAAGATCACCGGCGCCGCTCCTCAAACATCGCGACGCTCAGGGACTCTGTGCCGCTCCTCTGCATCGCTCCGCTCTGCGTCGTCGCCGGCACGGATCACGGCGGTCCGGCCTTGTAACCCACTCCTCGAACGGTCAGTACAACGGTCGGGTTCTCGGGGTCTTTTTCGACCTTGGCCCGCAGACGCTGCACGTGCACGTTCACCAAACGGGTGTCCGCGGGGTGGCGGTAGCCCCACACCTGTTCGAGCAGCACATCACGAGTAAACACCTGGCGCGGTTTACGCGCCAACGCCACGAGGAGGTCGAACTCCAGCGGCGTCAGCGAGATCTGTTCGCCGTTACGGGTGACCTTGTGGGCGGGCACGTCGATGTCGACGTCGGCGATCGAGAGCATCTCGGCCGGCTCGTCGTCGTTGCGCCGCAGCCGGGCCCGCACCCGGGCGACCAACTCCTTCGGCTTGAACGGCTTCATGATGTAGTCGTCGGCACCCGACTCCAGGCCTAGCACCACATCCACGGTGTCGGTCTTGGCGGTCAGCATCACTATCGGAACGCCCGAATCCGAGCGCAGCACCCGGCACACATCGATGCCGTTCATGCCGGGCAGCATCAAGTCCAGCAACACCAGGTCGGGCCGCAGTTCGCGCACGGCGGTCAGCGCCTGGGTGCCATCGCCGATGACGGCGGTGTCGAAACCTTCTCCCCGCAGCA
>NZ_JBAPMI010000345.1:0-15662 GCF_049278535.1 Mycobacterium sp.
CGAGGTCGGCCTCGTCGAATACCTCAGCGCGGCTGAGCAGATCACCATCGACCGTCATGATTTCGACGCCGCGCCACTCGGCGTCGAAACCCTCGTGCGAGGTTCCAAATCCCACCCAAGTGAAAACCGCGCCGAGGTCGTTCACCCGATGGGCTTTCTCGATGTAGACGTTGAGGGTTTGGTCGAGGTCCCACCCGGCACGGATGTATTCCTGCCCTTGGCCGGGCGCAAACGCTGCCGCCCTGCGGTGGTCGATACTCACCACATCCGGCGTCGACGCCGCGACTTCGCGCCGATTGTGCGCAACGAAAACACCGGCGATTACCGACCAAGTGGGCGCGTGGGCCGCCCCTTCGCCGGCGAGGTAACGGGCGTCGAGCTCCGCATACGCGGCGTCGATATCGTTCGAATCGAATGCGATGATCGCCGAGATCCGCTCATCGGCATTGATCTCGATTACGTATAGGAGATCGACGGCGAAAGCGTCAGGGCTCTCGTCGACGCGCGAGAACCGGGTGCGGGTCAGGATGAGGCGGTCCCCACGGGTGGCAATGACGTCTGAAACCGTTTGTGCGACCAGCAGATCGGTGGCCGTCTGGAACTCCCTGATGATGGCATCCCGACCATGGTGGATTCCCGCGCCTATCAGGGCCCGGCGGTCATCGCCGTAAAAGTCGTCGGCGACGATCTGCGCGACCGCGTCCCAGTCGCGGGCCGCGAAGCTCGCCAGCCAGCGCTCGCACACGCGGCTTGCCGCGTTTTCCAGCCGCCGCGCCTGACGGTGTGCCTCTTCCTCGAATCGGGCGTGCGCGGTGTCGAGTTCGGTGACCGCGGCGTCCATGTCTTCGAGGTCGAACCAGATCTGCAGGGAGATTCGGCCCTCTTCGTCGATGCCATATATCTGCAGAAATTCATCCTGCGGCGCCCCAGGGCTCGCATCGGCAGTGCCCACCACCAATCGAGCGAGAGCCAGGCGCTCACCTCGCACGGCGACGTCGTGCGCGGTAAGCCGCATGCCGCTCCCCCCAATAACGCGCCCGACCTCATGTGCCCAGTTTTCCGGTGGGACGATCGCGACAGCAGCGTGCGTAAAGCCGACGGCCTTCCGGTGACTCTCGCTGAAGACATTGGGCGCGTATAGCTGCTCGTACTCATCCAACGCCCCGCGATTAACAGCATCCACCACGCGTTTGCCAGCTCGTATGCATGCATTGTCGAGTTCGACAACCGGCGGTGGTTCGGGCGGCGCGGGGACAGACGGGAGGTCTCGCTCGCCAAGAATGCGCCGGGTCATATCGGCGAGCGCCGCTGCCCCTTTCCGCTCATACAGATCAACGGCCCGCTCGCCGGCGACCCGCGCTCCCGCAACATCGCCGGCGGCGCTCAAAACCGTTGCCAGCGTGAAACATGCGTCGCCATGATCGACCAACGCGTCGGTGCGCTCGGCCAGGCCGACAGCAGCCTGCGCGATCCGCCGAGCCTCATCATGATCATTGCCGCGCGAAAGCAGCTGCGCCCGGAGAGCTCGCCAAGCGATCGACGCCTTCAGGGCGTGGCCTGCGAGTCGCTCACTCTCCAAACACAATTCGTTGGCCTCGGCGTCGCGGTCGAGCGCGAGGCACGTGCGACCCAACAGCGCCGCGGTCTCGGCGGTGTCGGCGTCGAGACCCATGCGGCGAAAGCCGTTGTAGGCCTGGCGAAAATGGCTCTCTGCAGCAGTTGGATCGTCGTCGATGAGCTCGACAATGCCGGCAAACTGCTCAACTTCTAAAAGAGCGTGGCGCAGGCCGAGTTCGGTGACCGTGCGCCGGGCCGAGTCGATCATCCGTCGCGCCGCGGCGCCACGCCCGCGGAAGGCCTCCAATATGGCCTGGCATCGCGTCGACGTCGCCTCGACTGCGGGCGAATCAGTCGTAATTCGCAGCAGCCGCACCACGTCAAGGCACCGACCGCCAGCGCGTGGAACAGGATTGGGGCCCCACAGCGCGGCCAGCGGTGCACCCGCCAGCACGGCATTCACCCGGCGGTGATCACGCGCGCGTCGCGCCGCCGTGAGGGCGTCGTCCAGCGCGATTTCGCCGTCGCCGATTCGGCCAAGGCGGGCGAGACATGCGGCCCGAACTGTATGGGCGTTGGCTTCGCCTGCGGCATCGTCTAATTCGGCCAACTTTTGGGCGGCCGAAGCTAAAGCGGTTTCAACCTCGTCCAGTCGCTCGGGATGGATAAGCATCGACAGCTGGCCGTCGAAACACGTTGCCCATGCTGCCAGCCGCGCCGAATTGACTGTCGCGTCCTGCAATTGCGAGACCGCGCCTGCCGCCGAAGCCACGTCACCGGCGGCCAGCAGAGCCTCGCAACGCGCAACCAGCAGCTCAGCAGCCTGGTCGTCGCGGTCGGGCAGCTCGTCGTCAATCTCCTCCAGTGCATGCAAGGCCTGGCCGTACAGGTCGGCGGCACCTTCGTAAGCGAGACGAGCCACCGCCTGGTCCGCGGCACGTCGGCAGTACTCGACAGCCTTGGCCGCGTTTCCCGCCCAAGCACATTCGAAGTAGTGGTGCGCCAGCTCAGCTAGCAGCTCGTCGTCGGCGCCGGCCTCATTCTCCAGTGTCGTGGCGATGCGCTGGTGCAGCCGCATCCGCCGCACGGACGGCAGCTCGGCGAGCAGCGACTGTCGGACGATCGCGTGGTTGAACCGGTAGCGGCCGCCGGGCTCTTCGATGACGATGCCGGCCTTGCACGCTTCGTCGAACGCGTCGACGAGGTCATCTTCGACCACGCGCTCGACCAGCTCTACGGCAAACCGGCTGCCGACGACCGCTGCCGCGGCAAGAGCCGTGTTCGTCTCCGCCGGCAGCCGTGAAAGTCGACGGCTCACGGCTTCCCGAACCCCTTGGGGCAGCGTGCGCGGATCCCAACGGCCGCCACTTTCGTCCACGTGACGCAGCGCCTCAATGAGGAAGAACGGGTTGCCGCCGGTGACCGACGACAACGCGCGAGCCAGCTCTTCGTCGTCATACCCGGCCTCGGCGACATATGTGGTCACGTCATCTTCGTCGAGGCCGCTGAGCGAAAGACGGTTGGCCGTGCCAAAACCGGCGTCGCGGTGCAGATCGGCGAGCATCGCCGCAAGGGGATGGGAGCGGTCGAGGTCGGTGCTGCGGTATGTGCCGACGATCTGCACGCGCGCGCGATCGCCGAAGCGCAGCAGATGCCTCAACAACAGCAGTGTTGGCTTGGCTGCCCAGTGCAGATCGTCGAGGATCAGCACCACGGGTGCGCTCGTGGAAGCGAGTTCGAACAGTGCGACAACGGCGTCGAAGAGTGCGTAACGTTCGGTTTCCGGGTCGGCCCGGGTCGGCGCGGCCAGATCAGGTAGGACATCGGTCAGCCCGGGGACCAGTGCAAGCAAGGCTTCAACGCCGCGGATCCCGCGAAGCCGGCTGGTGCCGAGGCAAGGCACGAGCGAACGTAGCGCTTCGGCGAAAGGCTGATAGGGCGCACCGAGATCCTCATCGCAGCGGCCGTACAGCACGACCGCTCCTTGACCGAATGCCTGTTGCGACCACTCGCCGGCCAAGCGTGTTTTGCCCACTCCTGGTTCGCCGGCGATCAGCACCGCATGGATGCCGCCGGCCAGCGCGATCTGCCAGGCGGACACCAGCCCTTCGAGCTCGCGTCCGCGTCCGACGAACGGCCCCGGACCGGTCAGTACCGCGGGCAGGGCCGGCCGCTCGAGGGGTTCGTCGTTTGTCTCTTGAGGCGGCTCGGCGGTTTCCAGACGGAGCTCGAATACGTGTTCTGGGCGTGCGAGGTTTTTCAGCTGGCGCATCCCCAAATCGGCGAGCACAACATCGTCGGGCAATGCGTCAATGACGAGCTCAGCGATCGCGCCCGAGCACAGGATCTGGCCACCTGTCGCCAGCGACCGCAGGCGTGCTGCACGGTTGACCGCCCGACCAAAGTAGTCGCCGTCGCGCAACTCCACCTCCCCGGTATGTAGCGCAACGCGGATACGCATCGGGTCTCGGAGCCCCCACGGCTCGTGAAAGATTGCGTCTTGCAGCTCGATGGCGGCGGAAGCAGCCGCCGACGCCCGCTCGAAGACTGAGAACGTGGCATCGCCCTCACCACGCGTCTTGATCAGCCGTCCCCCGCGGGACGTGACGATCTGTTCGACGAGCTCGTCGTGGCGCGCGAGCGCAACCGCCATCGCGGCGGCGTCGGCCTCCCACGCGGCGGTCGACCCCTCGATGTCGGTGAGCAGAAAGGTCACCGTGCGCGTCACCGACGGAAGATCTTGTGCGCCAGGGATTTCCAGCGCAGTGTCCTGTCCGACGATTAAGGTCTCGAGTCGGCGAAGGTCCGGCCCGGGGTCGATCCCCAGCTCGTCGGCGAGCAGCGCCCGTGCCCGTTGATACGCACCCAGGGCTTCACCCTGCCTGCCGGCGCGATAGAGCGCGAGCATCAGCTGGCCCCAACGCCTTTCGCGCAGCGGCGCCTCGGCCACGGCGGCCTCGAGTTCGCCGATGATCTCGGCGGCGCGACCCGTCGCGAGCAGCGCCTCAGCCCGATCCTCGACCAGTGCGGCATGTCCTTCGATCCACCGCGTCTTCTCAGATATTCCCCGGCGGGTATCAGGTAATTCGGGAGTGCCGCGCCAAAGAGTCAGCGCCTGCTCGAAGCGGGTCACCGCTTGGCTCATGTCGTTAGTGGCGGCGGCATCGCGTCCCAATCGAGCGGCCGTTTTGTAACGCGAGGCATCAACCTCGCTCTCGGCGAGGGTCCAACCCACTCCCTCGGTCAAAACGAAGCCGTCTCCCAGGGTGCGGCGCACCGCGGAGATGTGGGTCTGCAGGGCCTTCGCGGCGGTGCGGGGTGGATCGTCGCCCCAGAGCAACTCAATGAGCGTTTCGGCCGACACCACCGAACCGCTGTGCAGGCCGAGCATCGTAAGGATGGCGCGCGGTTTCCCGCCCGGAATCGTGACCGGTGTGCCGGCCTGCCGGACCTGGAGAGGTCCCAAAACCCCCAGCTCCACGGCTTGAAGCGTACTCACGTTAACGATCGTCGGTGAGACGATTCACAATGCGGTCAAGATCGAGTAAAACTGGCTTGCCGTTGTTGTTGGCAGCGTCGCCCCTGGTAAAAATCCTGATGGGAGGCTGTTCGCCTGGACTTCACGGCCCACAGCCTACGATCGGTCGCGTGACCGCTCCGCCCGATGAACTCGTCGCTGACGAGGCTGCGGTACCGGTGATCAGCCCGGGGCCAACCGAACAGGCGCCCGACTTCGGGCCCGTCGACCGGCTCGAGGGCTGGGTGGTGACCGGCGTGGTCACCGCACTGGCGGCGGTGACCAGAACGATAAACCTGGGGTCGCCCACCGACGCCGGCACCCCGATTTTCGACGAGAAGCACTACGCGCCGCAGGCCTGGCAGATGCTGCACAACCACGGGGTAGAGGACAACCCCGGCTATGGCCTCGTCGTCCATCCGCCCTTCGGCAAGGAGCTGATCGCGATCGGCGAGGCCATCTTCGGCTACAACGGGCTGGGCTGGCGTTTCACCGGCGCGGTCCTCGGCGTGGTGATGGTGGCGCTGGTCGTCCGGATCGTGCGTCGCATCAGCCGTTCGACGCTGATCGGTGCGATCGCCGGAATGCTGCTGATCGCCGACGGGGTCAGCTTTGTGGTGGCACGCACCGCGCTGCTCGACGGTTTCCTGGCGTTTTTGGTGCTCGCTGCGTTCGGCGCGCTGATCGTCGACCGCGATCAGGTGCGCGAGCGCATGCACGTCGCATTGACCGAAGGCCGCATCGCCGAGACGGT
Source organism: Mycobacterium sp. (assembly GCF_049278535.1). Classification (GTDB taxonomy): domain Bacteria; phylum Actinomycetota; class Actinomycetes; order Mycobacteriales; family Mycobacteriaceae; genus Mycobacterium. The sequence goes on from NZ_JBAPMI010000345.1 coordinate 5,829, forward strand.
GTGGGGCCCGCGGCTTGGTGTGCGGTGGTGGCGGTTCGGCGCCGGGATATTGCTCGGATTGGCTTGTGCGACAAAGTGGTCCGGTCTGTACTTCGTGGTGTTCTTCGGATTGATGTCGCTGACTTTCGACGTAGCGGCACGCCGGCAGTACCGGGTTCTGCGGCCATGGCTGGGAGTCGTGCGCCGCGACGTGATCCCCACCGCATACGCGCTTTTGCTGATTCCGTTCGGGGTGTACCTGGCCAGCTATGCGCCGTGGTTCGCCTCCGAGACGGCCATCGACCGGCACGAGGTCGGCCAGTCGATCGGGACCCAGTCGAATTTCCCACTGCCCGATGCCATCCGGTCGCTCTGGCACTACACCGCCAAGGCTTACCAATTCCACGCCGGGCTGACGAATGCCGCGGGCAACCACCACCCATGGGAATCCAAACCGTGGGCCTGGCCGATGTCGTTGCGGCCGGTGCTCTACGCCATCGATCAGCAGAACGTTCCGGGCTGCGGCGCACAATCATGCGTCAAGGCAGTGATGCTGGTTGGGACGCCGGCGATGTGGTGGATTTCGGTGCCCGTCCTCGCCTACGCATGCTGGCGGATGTTCGTGCGCCGGGACTGGCGTTATGCCGCAGTGCTGGTTGGTTATTGCGCGGGCTGGCTGCCGTGGTTCGCCGACATCGACCGGCAGATGTACTTTTTCTACGCGGCCACCATGGCGCCGTTCTTGGCGATGGCGATCGCATTGATCCTCGGCGACATCCTCTATCCCAAAGCGGGGCAAGGAGGCGCCGAACGGCGCAGCCTCGGGCTCATCGCGGTGTCCTGTTATGTCGCACTGGTTTTGACGAATTTTGCCTGGCTGTTCCCGGTGCTGACCGGTCAACCGATCTCGCAGAACACCTGGAACATGGAGATCTGGCTGCCCAGCTGGCGTTAAGCCGTTTGTCTCGAGACAGATACGGGTCTCGCTGGCCCTGGCGCGACGCGAACACACAGCGTCGCCGCCAGGCAGAAGCCTGGGCCGCGGTGCCGCGCAATCCACTGCCCTAGCTTCCGTTTGGCGCAAAAAAACCGCTACCGGCTCCGACTCGACAAGGTGCACGACTGCCTGACCTTCGGCGAGTAAGTCACGTCGCCGCATTCGCATTCCCACGCGGTGTGTCGACCTCGCCCGCAGGAGCACGACACGACCCCGACAATCATGTGTCCCGGCAGCAGCCAGTGGCCGCGCGCACAACGGTAGGGCCGGTTGTCCGTCAATAGCCGCTCAGCCGCGCGTGCGAGTTCGTCGTCAACATCAATAGTCACGGGACGACAGTGACAGGTTCGGCGCGACAAAGGCAGGTCGGTTGCCGGATCGTAATCGTTTGGTGTCCTGCCTCGCGCGTGTCGGTGACCTAGTTGGCTGGCCCGCAACGCATTACATCGTCGTCTGGCGACTCACCTGAAGTATGGTTCAGGTTGTGGACGGCCAGGAGCTGCTACCCGGTGAACTCGCCAGTCGGGCCGGCGTCGCCATCTCGGCTCTGCATTTCTATGAACGACAAGGGCTGATCACCAGTTCACGGACGTCGGGAAACCAGCGCCGCTAACAGCCGCGACACCCTGCGTCGGGTCGCGTTCATCAAAATGTCGCAGCGGCTGGGCATTCCGCTGGCCCGGGTCCGCGACGCGCTGGCCACGCTGCCCGCCGACCGCGTCCCGACCAGCCGCGACTGGGCCAGGCTGTCGGCCGGCTGGCGCTCCGACCTCGACGATCGGATCCTGCATCTGCAGCGGCTGCGCGACAATCTCGCCGACTGCATCGGCTGCGGCTGCCTCAGCCTGCGCGCCTGTGCGCTGTTCAACCCCGACGACGTGCTCAGCGAGCAAGGACCCGGGGCCGTCCGCCTGTAGCTGAATTGCGCGGCCTCTTTTCGGGCCGCTGCGCGGCCCGCCTCGTCGCCGCACGAAGCTCGAACGTTTGTGCGATAGACTCGGCGTCGTGGCGATCACTGTCCAAGAGTCGTTGTTCGATTGCAACGAACGCCGGTCGCTGGGCCACGGAGCCTGGATCGACATCCGCTCAGGATGGTTGACCGGCGCCGACGAATTGGTGAGCGAACTGCTGGAGACGATTCCGTGGCGGGCCGAACGCCGCCAGATGTATGACCGGGTGCTGGACGTGCCCCGTCTGGTGAGCTTCCACGATCTCTCCGTCGGGCACCCGCCGCATCCACAGCTGGCCCGAATACGACGGCGGCTCAACGACATCTACGCCGGCGAGCTCGGCGAGCCGTTCACCACCATCGGCCTGTGCTGGTATCGCGACGGGTCCGACAGTGTGGCGTGGCACGGCGACACCATCGGACGCAGCAGCACCCAGGACACCATGGTGGCGATCGTCAGCCTCGGCGCCACCCGGACCTTCGCGCTACGCCCCCGGGGCGGCGGCCCGTCGTTGCGGCTACCGCAGGCGCACGGCGATCTGCTGGTGATGGGCGGCTCGTGCCAGCGAACCTGGGAACACTCGGTACCGAAGACGTCGGCCAGCATTGGGCCGCGGATCAGCATTCAGTTCAGGCCACGCGACGTCCGGTAGGCATCAGCCTCGGATCGCGGCCACCGATTTGACCAGCAGGTCGCGGGCCTGCTTGGTGTCGACCGGCTTGGCGGGCTGGCCCTGTACCACGATCGGGTTGGCGGTGACGATCACCTGATAGTCGCCGAAATGCGCGGAGTAGTTGTACAGCTCGCCGCTGCGCGGCTTGCCCTGCACCACCGTCTGGAGGACGCGATGCACGCCGAGCGTCTGCGTTCCGTCGATCTGCGGCACGTCGATAACTTCGATCAGACCGCGCATCCGGCCGCCCTGGAATGCCACCTTCTTGCAGTTGCGCCCGGGCTCCTTGAACGGCACCGGCTGAGACGTTTGCACGGCCATCGTGATGAAGCGGCCGCCATCCCCCTCGGCGGCCACCGCGGCCATGTTTCCCTGCAAACCCGCCGGCATCTCCTCGCCGACCACGAACGCCGCGCAATCGGGCGGATCAAAGGTCAGGCCCGGCGGAAGCTTGTGCGTCGAAAGCACCTTGGGGTCGATGCCGGTCTTCGCGGTTTCCTTGACTTTGTAGCCTGGCCCGAAGTCGGATTTCACCTGCACGATCTTGGTGATATCGGCCGAGGGCGGCGCCTCAGAGCTGTGGGAACAGGCCGCCAACAGGCAGACACTTCCGATCGCTACCGCAATCCGCCTCATTCGCGCCAATCTAACGCACCGGCGTCAGCCGTGTATGGCCGATACCGTTTTCACCAGCAAGTCGGCCGCGAATTGAGGCGTAAGGGCGGGATCCGGTGAGCCCGGGTCACTGATCACGGTGGTGAATGCATAGTAGTCGCCCAAATATGCGGTGAAGGTGCTTGCCCGCGAACCGATTTCATTGCCGCCCTCGACCGATGTCGCGATTTCGGCCGCCATACCAAGGGTTTCGGTGCCATCGATACGAGGTGGGGCGATGAGATGCACACGCGCGCTGGCCCGCCGTCCCGTCATACTCCACTGACGGCACTGGGCGACCAGAGTCTGATCCAGCGCCAGCGGGCTCGTTGGCCCTTTGACCACAACCGCGTACACGGTGCCGCCCGCTCCCGATCCCGAAATGCCTTGCGCGGACTGCCCGTGGCCGCCGGCCGGATCACCCAACGCCGCACATCGCGCCGGCATCGCGACGCCGGAACCGCCGAGCCCCCAGATCGCCGGTGGCGCAGTCACATCCGAGATCGTGCTCACCTCGTAGCCGGGCGGTAGGTCGCGCCGGACCCGCCTGATGTTGCCGGGATCGACGTGGCGCACCTGTGCGCTGGCCGACGGCACCGGCGGGCGTTCGCTGGGATGGGCACAGCCGGGGAGCAGCAGCAGAACCGCGACTGCGCAGCACCGCATGCTAACTGACAGCCCGAATCACTTGGCGCGCAGCATGGTTGATTTTCGCGACCATGTCACTGCTCAGTGGGAGATCGTGTGGATCGGGCACGTCGACCACGGTGGTGACGACCCCGACGTCGTCGCGCTCCCAGAACGCGCCGTAGTGGTCCATGATCGTGCGCATCGCCACGTTGTCGGCAAGCATCCGGCCGGAGAACCTTTCGACGCCGGCGACCCGAGCAGCAACGGAAAGGGCGGCGATCAAGAAAGATCCGATCCCGCGACCTTGGTAGGCGTCGGCGACGGTGAACGCGATCTCCGCGACCTCCGGATCGTGGTCGTCGCGCACGAAGCGCGCGTCGGCGACCGGGTTGCCGCTGTGATCGGTCATCACCCAGACGAAGTGGTCGACGTAGTCGACCTCGGCCAGGTAGTCCAGCAGCGCCGGGCTGGGCACGCGCGCCGACATGAATCGCCGATACAGCGTCTCACTGGAGAACCAAACATGGCCCTGCAGCGTCCGCTCGCTGTCACCCGGCAGCACGGGACGCAGGAGAAGGTCGGCGCCGTCGCGGGTGTGGACCGGGATCGGCGTGAGAAAGGCCGCGAGCCGTTGGCGCACGGTTTTCACCAGTCGGCTCATGATCCCGGGGATGTGCACCAGGCGCGCGAACGCGTCGCTGTCGCCGATCCAGCCGGTCAGCAACTCGGTGGTGGTCACCGTTGCCGTCCGCGGGATGTGGCGCAAGAGAGCGATCTCGCCGACGATCGTGCCGGCCGACACGTGCTCGACGGTCACCACGTCGTCATCGGCGACGTGGCAAATCTTGGCCGTGCCGGTCGCGATCAGCAGGAAGGAGACCGCCTGTTCGCCCTGCGCCATCAGGGTCTGGCCGGCGGCGGCCCGCAGCGGCTGCAGGCTGGCCGCCAGTGGCATCAAGTCCTCGGCGGGACAGCCGTTGAATATGTCCAGCGCGGCGAGTTCGTCGGCGCGTAGCGCGGTCACTTCGGTCACCATGCCGCCCCTGTCGCCGTCTCCGAGATAGTGCCAAGGCTAGGGGTGTTGATCGCCTTGCAGCAAGGACATCCGCCCCGGCAGACTCATTCAAATGGCCAGCACCGATGACGCACTGGAAACGACCCGTCATTTGCTCAACCGCGAGGCGAGCCTGCGACACGGCTTTCTCGACGTGCTTGGCGAGTCGGTTGCCAGCGAAACTCCCACGCTGGCTCAGCTCGCGATGAACAGCCCGCTGGTCGCAACGGTGTATGAACGGCTGTGGCGCCCGGTGGCGTTCTACGTCGCGAGCGGTGTCACCACCAGCAGCGAGCAACGCCGCGCAGCAGACGCCCTGGACTTGTCGCGTACCAACAGGCTACTTGATATCGCTTGTGGCCCAGGAAATTTCACTGGAAAGCTGGCGCAACAACTACCGGCGGACGGCCTTGCGGTCGGGTTGGACATCTCCGTACCGATGCTCAGCCGTGCCGTGCTGGACAACAGCGGACCGCGTACCTGTTATGTGCGCGGTGACGCGGGCACGCTGCCGTTCGACGATGAAACCTTCGACTCCGTCTGCTGTTTCGGCGCGCTCTATCTGATGCCCGAACCTTTTCAAGTCGCCCGCGAAATGGTGCGGGTGCTACGGCCCGGCGGTCGAATGGCGATCCTGACCAGCTACACGGGCCAGATACCGGGAGTCCGGCACGCGATGAACGCGGGCGCCCGGCTAGTCGGGCTGCGCTTGTTCGATCAGCACGAGTTCGTCAGCCTGTTCTCCTCGTCCGGCCTTGTCGACATCGAGCAGCAGACCCAGCGCATGTTTCAGTTCGTGACCGCCGGTAAGCCCGGCTGAGGGTCAGGCCATCGAGTAGAAACCCTCGTCGGCCTTATGAGTGACGAGGGCACCGCCGGCGGCCAGGGCCTGCGATTTGAACACCTGGGCAGCCGCACTCGGCCGGTGCCGGACAGCGACGAACGTGCAGTTCAAGTTGGTCGGGTGGTGCCGGCCCCAGAGCAGGACGTCGGCCTCTTTGTCGTTGCCGACCGCGAGCACCCGTTGTCGGAGGGCGTCGCTTTGGACCATCACGTCCGTCGCGACCGCAAGCAGGTGCGGACGCGGCAGCACCTCGGCACGGTTCGGGTGGGCCAATCGTCTCGTGACCCTGCCGCCGAGGATCCGGATCGGCCGGTCGTCGATGCCGCGATCGGAGTCCTGGTCGACGATGACGCTGACATCCCATCCCGCCATCGCGCGATCGAAGATCAGGCCGCCGATCGACATCACCGCGTCGGCGATGTTCGCGGCCACCACCTGAAATTGGTAGCGGCCGAAATCTTCCAACTCCTCCCGCGGCGAGGACGCCCGGGGCAGTTGAGTCGGGCGATGCGCTTGCTTGAGCGGGCTGGCGGGAGCAGTCACATGTTGTCCGTTCGACGGTTTGCACAATTGCCGGGTGACACTACGAATATAGAGTAAGCTGGGCCCGAACAACAACCTAGCTCGTCGCAGGGATCTGCTTTGACACCAAAACCGCGGGTGAACCGCCGCTACACTGCCGGGATACCAAACAGACGTAAGCCCAATCCCGATCAGCGCCGCCGCGAACTGTGCGATGCGGCCATACAGCTGCTCGCCGACGATGGCGCTAAAGGGCTGAGCCATCTGAAGGTTGACGGCCGCGCCGACGTCCCCGATGGCACCACGTCGTTCTACTTCCGCACCCGCTCGGCGTTGCTGCACGCAGTCGCCGAACGCATGGTCGAACTCGACCTGGCAACGCTGCAGGCGGTTGCCGACAGCGGCGGCCGTGAGGATCAGACGTCAGCGTCCGCGCTGGCCAAAGTGGTCATCCAGTCCGGCGAAGAGCCGCAACTGAGCCGAACCCGGGCCCGTTACGAGCTGACCATTCAGGCCACCCGCGATACGGCAATCGCCGAGACTTTGCAACGCGCCACCGACGCCTTTACCAAGCTGCATCACGACATCCTGGTTCAGCTGTTGCCGCACGGCGCCGACCTGGACCCCGACGTCGTCGACGACCTCAGCAACATCACCCTGACCTTCATCAATGGGCTCATGCTGCGGTTTGTCCACGGCGACCGGATCATCGACAGCCCCGAACAGCTCGACGGGGTGCTGTCCGCGATCGTCGCCGGCGTCCTGGGCAGCGCGCAGCAGGGGCGGCTCACCCATGACGGCGGTGCGTTGCAACCGCGTTCGAAATAGGTATCGGATCTTGCCCAATGCGGGCTCATATGGTTCTCTACGGCAATAGAGTTATCCCGTCGCGGGTAAGCGCGCGAGCGCGGTTCTATTAAGCGAAAGGTACAAATCCCCCGAACCACCTCCGACGCTGACACACTGGCGACAGCGATCCGGCATGCCGCCCATCCGGATCGCCGAAGTTGTAGCGAAAGGCAAGATTTCGTGACGATCAGCACCGGCGTGGACGTCCAAGACGTCCATTACGACCCCTACGATGTCGTCGTCGACGCGGACCCGTACCCGACATTCGCGCGGTTGCGCGAAGAAGCACCGCTGTACTACAACACCCAACACGACTTCTACGCGTTGAGCCGATTCGCCGATGTCGACAAGGGACTGGTCGATCACGGCACATTCAGTTCCGCGCGCGGCGTCATCCTCGAGTTGATCAAGGCCAACCTCGACATCCCGCCCGGCTTGCTGATCATGGAAGATCCGCCGATCCACGACATCCACCGCAAGCTGCTGGCCCGGATGTTCACCCCGCGCAAGATCGCCGCACTCGAGTCGCAGATCCGCGATTTCTGCGCCAAGGCGCTGGACCCACTGGTCGGGACGGGGCGCATCGACTTCGTCGGCGACCTCGGCGCGCAGATGCCGATGAAGGTGATCAGCATGCTGCTCGGCATCCCCGAGGACGACCAGGAATTCATCCGCGACCACACCAACGCGCAGATGCGCACCGAAGCCGGCAAGCCGATGAACGCCGACCACGGCCTGGCCACCGGCGAAATCTTTGCGGCCTACATCGATTGGCGCGCAACACATCCCTCCGACGACATCATGACCGAACTGCTCAACGTCGAGTTCGTCGACGAGACCGGCATTACCCGTCGCCTGACCCGCGACGAACTGCTGATCTATCTCAACGTCGTCGCGGGCGCGGGCAACGAGACCACGACCCGGCTGATCGGCTGGGCCGGAAAGGTTCTCGCCGAACACCCGGACCAGCGCCGCGAACTGGCCGCGAACCCTGCGCTGGTACCGCAGGCGATCGAGGAGCTGCTGCGTTTCGAGCCACCCGCCCCGCATGCCGCCCGGTACGTGACCCGTGACGTCACCTTCCACGGCCACACCGTGCCCGAAGGTTCGGCGATGATGATGCTGATCGGAGGCGCCAACCGCGATCCGCGCCAATTCGGCTCGGACAGCGAAGAATTCAACATCCACCGCACACCTCGCCAGCACCTGGCCTTCAGCGTCGGCACCCATTTCTGTCTGGGCTCGGCGCTGGCACGCCTCGAAGGGCGCATCGCGCTCGAAGAGATCCTCAAACGCTTCCCGGAATGGGAGGTCGACTTGTCCAACGCCAAACTCAGCCCGACGTCGACGGTGAGGGGATGGGAGTCGATGCCGGCCTCGACAGCATGACCGGTCGCGTCGCGGCAAGGTCGCGTTCGTCAGCGGGGCAGCCCGCGGACAGGGCCGCAGTCACGCTGTCCGTCGATGCGGGCAGCTTGCTCAAATAATCAACAGCAAGGCGGGAGAAAACTAATGCCTGAGTTCGACTACGAAGAAATGAAGAAGGAAGCCGAACAGTACATCAAGTTCGAGAAGGACAAGAAGAACCGCATCGCCTACATCACCTTCGACCGTCCCGAGGCCCAGAACGCTACCAGCCTGGGAATGCGGCAGAACTACGCCGACCTGATCCACAAGTGCAACGTCGACGACGACGTCAAGGTCGTGGTGATCCGCGGCGAGGGCGATGATTTCGGCAGCGGCGGCGACCTGCCCGAGCAGCGCCCGATGCTCGAAAACCCGGGCATGCCACTGCATCACGAGCTCGCGATCAATGACGACGACGTCAAGTACCCGCCGGGTGGTTCCTACCGCTACCTGTCCACCGTCACCGACTTCTACGCCAAAGCGCGCGCCGGAAACCGTCCGCTGCAGGAGCTTCGCAAGATCAGCATCATCGAGGCCAAGGGCTACTGCTACGGCTGGCACTTCTACCAGGCCGGCGACGCCGACCTGGTGATCTCATCCGATGACGCCCTGTTCGGGCACCCGGCATTCCGCTACGTCGGCTGGGGGCCGCGGCTGTGGTGGTGGGCTGAGACTATGGGCCTGCGCAAGTTCTCCGAAATGCTCTTCACTGGACGGCCTTTCAGCGCGAAGGAGATGTACGACTGCGGCTTCGTCAACAGCGTGGTGCCTCGCGACAAGCTGGAGGCCGAGACCGAGAAGTACGCGCTGGCGTGCTCGCGGTCGCGCCCGACCGACACGGTGGCGGTGCAGAAGACCTTCCTCGAGCTGTACAAGCAGCACAAGGGCGAGTACTTCGGCAGCCTGCTCACCGGCATGGTCGAAGGCATGCTGCCGATGATCAAGAACGACGCGGAAGAGGTAGACCTCACCGGCGGAACCTTCGAAAAGGGCCTCAACAACGTCGTGAAGGACAACGACCTCAACTTCCCGCCGGAGTGGCGATTGAGCCGCTCGGGGCGCGCCAAGCCCTGACGGCTCGAGGTAGCGCATGTCAGCGCTGACTGGTATCAGGATCGTCGAGCTGGCCGAATCGGTTGCCGGAGAATACTGCGGAAAGCTTCTCGCCGACTTCGGCGCCGAGGTGATCAAGATCGAACGCCCGGGTGGTAGCCCCACCCGGGCGATGGCACCGCTCGTCGGCGATAGGGGTGGGCCAGAGCGCAGTGCGGTGTT
>NZ_JBAPMI010000346.1:0-3081 GCF_049278535.1 Mycobacterium sp.
GTGTCACCCGACGTCCACGTCGTGGGGCACACCGAACCGCTGCGGATGCACTCCGCGGAGCCCGCCGGCCCGGTCAGTTACTGAGCGCACTGCACGTAAGCGCAACGGTAGCCTGGCACTATGCAGATCTTGGTCGTCGACAACTACGACAGCTTCGTCTTCAACCTGGTGCAGTATCTCGGCCAGTTGGGTGTCGACGCGCAGGTGTGGCGTAACGACGACGCTCGACTCGCCGACCCGTCTGCCGTTGCCGGCGAGGTCGACGGAATCTTGCTGAGCCCGGGTCCCGGCACGCCGGAGCGCGCGGGCGCATCGATCGACCTGGTGCGCGCCTGCGCCGCATCGGGCACCTCGTTGCTGGGCGTGTGCCTAGGCCACCAAGCCATCGGAGTGGCCTTCGGCGCCACCGTGGACCGGGCCCCCGAGTTGCTGCACGGCAAGACCAGCAGTGTGTACCACACGAACACCGGTGTGCTACAAGGCCTTCCAGACCCATTCACCGCGACCCGGTATCACTCGTTGACGATCATGCCCGAGACACTGCCCGCCGAGCTGGAGGTGACCGCCCACACCCGCAGCGGGGTGATCATGGGGGTGCGGCATGCCGAGCTGCCGATCCACGGTGTGCAGTTCCACCCGGAATCGATCCTCACCGAAGGCGGCCACCGGATGCTGGCCAACTGGCTGGCCGACTGCGGCCAGGCTCGCGACGACGGCCTGGTGCGCAAGCTGGAGAGCGAATTGGTGGACAGCCTGGCCACCGTGCGGCGTTACGACGCGGCTACTGACCGAACTTCAGCGTGATGCCGCCGTCTTTGTTGGTGCCCTGACCCGCTGGCGGGTTCTGGTACACCACCCGGTTGTGCTGCGAGCCACCCGCGTCGACGTCGGGGCCCCTGTCCAGCACGCCGGTCCAGCCCAGCGTGCGCAACCGCGGTTCGGCGTCGGTCCAGAACATTCCGGTCACGTCGGGCATCATGAACTGGTTGCCCTTGGACACCTGCAACTCGATCACCGTGTCAACCGGAACGGTCGCTCCCGCAGGCGGATTCGTGCCGAGAACCGCGCCGGCCGGTTTGGCGCTGTCGACCGAGGCCTGAGCGAACTTGGAAAAGCCGTACACCGCCAAGTTCTTCTGCGCCTCGTCGATGGTCTGCCCGGCGATATCGGGAACCTGCTTGGTCGACGGACCCGAGCCGACGATCACGGCGATCTCGTTGGTGATCGCCGACGTCTGATTCGCCGGCGGGTTGGTGCCGATGACTTTGTCCTTCATCTCCGGTGTCGACGGAGAGTTGACCTGCTTGAAGCGATTGAACCCACTGGATTTCAGCTTCTTCACCGCCGCGGCGTAGCTCAGCGAGGAGACGTCGGGCACCTCGCGCTGCTCGGGTCCGGTGGACACGTCGACCGTAATCAAGTCGCCGGCACCGGCTTTCGCGTTGGCACCCGGGTCGGTGTCGATCACGTGGTCGGGCTGAACATTCGAGTCGGGCTTCTGCTGGGTACGGGTCTTGAACCCGTGGTTTTGCAGCGCGGCGATCGCGTCGGCCGACGCCTGGTTGCGCACGTCGGGCACCTGTACGTTGCGCATGCCGCCGCCGAACGTGTTGATCAGGATCGTGACGATCACCGTTAGCACCGCGAGCGCCGACACGGCGATTACCCAGCGGCTCACCGAACCGGGGCCGCGTTGGCGGGGGAAGTCGAGCTGCTGGCGGGGCAGCGCATCGGTATGCGCATGCGCGGAGTCACTGGAATGCGGGGCCGCCATCAGCGATGAACGGTCGGCGTCGGTGAGGATCTTGGGCGCGTCCGGCGGTTCGCCGTTGTGCACCCGCACCAGGTCGGCGCGCATCTCGGCGGCGGTCTGGTAGCGGTTCTCCGGGTTCTTCGCCAGCGCCTTGAGCACCACCGCGTCCAGATCGGCGGAGATGCCATCGTAGCGTCGCGACGGCGGAACCGGGTCTTCGCGGACGTGCTGATAGGCCACTGCGACGGGCGAGTCACCTACGAAAGGTGGTTCGCCGGTAAGCATTTCGTAGAGCACACAGCCCAGGGAGTAGACGTCGGAGCGGGCGTCGACGCTGTCGCCGCGGGCCTGCTCGGGCGAAAGATATTGCGCGGTACCGATCACCGCGGCGGTCTGGGTGACGCTGTTGCCACTGTCCGCCAGGGCACGCGCGATGCCGAAGTCCATCACCTTGACCGCGTTGGTGGTGCTGATCATGATGTTGGCCGGCTTGACGTCGCGGTGGATGATGCCGTGCTGGTGCGAGAAGTTCAGCGCCTGGCACGCGTCGGCGATCACCTCAATGGCCCGCTTGGGCGGCATCGGTCCGTCGGTGTGGACGATGTCGCGCAGCGTCACCCCGTTGACGTACTCCATCACGATGTAGGGCAGCGGGCCGGCGGCCGTTTCGGCCTCGCCGGTGTCATAGACCGCGACGATCGCCGGGTGGTTGAGCGCGGCCGCGTTCTGCGCTTCGCGCCGGAAGCGTAGGTAGAAGCTGGGGTCGCGGGCCAGGTCGGCGCGCAGCACCTTGACCGCGACGTCTCGGTGTAACCGGACATCCCGGGCCAAATGGACCTCGGACATGCCACCGAAGCCAAGGATCTCGCCGAGTTCGTAGCGGTCGGACAGGTGCTGCGGGGTCGTCATTGCGGTTTCTCGTGTTGGGACGTCACCGCGCAAGAGAAGGTCAGCGCGGGCGCCCGCCTGGGTGTGGGCAGCTTGCATTGCCCTCCAGGATTACCCGCAGCCCCCCGATACGTCCAATTAGTTGGATGCGCCGGCGCCGATTCAGACTTGCTGGGCGGCGTTCCCGTATCGGTCACGGTGGGTGCGGATGGTTGCTGCTGTGAATTGTTGCCGTGCGAGTTCATCACGATGAGGACGGCGATGATGATCGCCAGCGCACCGAGGACCCCGGCGGCCCACAGCAGGGCACGCTGACCCGACGAGAAGGTCCGGCGCGGCGGTTGGGTGCGGTGACCGCCGGTGGTCGGCCGGGCGCGACGGGCGGCGGGTGCACGAGTGGTGGCCGCGGCAGCGGCGCGGGTCTGCGTGCCGGACGGGAT
>NZ_JBAPMI010000347.1:0-4765 GCF_049278535.1 Mycobacterium sp.
AGGCGGTCGATCCGCTCCTGACCCTCGTCGAAAAGTTTGCGGTAGTGCGCCAATTCCTCTTCGGTTGGCGGGGTGACTCCTGCTTCTTCTGGTGTGGAGAATGTTTTCCCGGCGATTTTTTTGGCCACTACTTGTCTCGCCAGCCTTCGTACTCGGTACCGGAGGTGTCGTCCCAAAATTTCGACGAGACTTCAGGCCAAAGGTCTGCATCAGTCAAGCGATCCCTCTGCTCTTGAACGGCGTCGAAAATTCTGCGTGCGTGCGCCAACTCCGCCTCTGTCGGCGGAGTCACACCAGCTTCTTCAGTAGTCGAGAATGTTTTTCCAGCCATCTTTTTGCTCACTGCGTAACTCCTCTATTGCTGAATCATCTCAATGATCGTTTTGCCTGTACGGTGATCGAGCCTTTGGTCGACAACATAGAAGGGGCTGTCGGTCTCGAACAAGACTTCTTGCTCGCTGGGAAACGCAGAGAAAGAGGAGATATCCCGCCCTGTCCTCGAAAGTATCCAGAATTCGACGTTGCCCGCGAATGCCGTGGACTGGGCCACGCTCAGCTCCTTCGAAGTGCTCAAGAATGCGCTTTCGCGCACGACGGCGCCCGGCTGATAGTGCGCAAGCACTTGCGGCGGCAAGTCTGTGCCGCGAAAAACTGGCCCGTTGTGCGGAGGCAGTTTCTCCAATGCCCGGTTTAGCGCTTCAACACGAGCATGTTGCGCTGCGTCCATAGCGTTCGTCCTCAACGCGTCGTTTAGGTCCTCGTGTCCCAATCCAGTGTAATCGGCCAGCACTGATAGATCCTGGGACGTCAATGGTTGGGCTGCGTGGGCCACGGGTCCGTGATGGTCGTGTGCCGGTGACGGAGGGGAGTAAGGGCTCGGTGAGCCGCCGTGCGTTGGGCTGTGGGGAAGGGGCGACGGCGTGCCGGTCGGACCGGTTGTGGCGTGGGTCGGTGTTGATGGCGGTGGATGGCCGGCGGGCGCCGGTTCGACGACCGGCTTGGAAGGCGGGGCTGGGGCTTTTTGGTCGACTGGGGTTTTCGATTCGGTGAGCCCGTATGGCGGCAACGCGCTTTTCGGCTTCGGCGCGGGTTCCGGCTGTCCGGTTCTTGGCGGTTCGGTCCGCGGTGCAGGTATGTCGCGAGGTTGTGTGGGTCCGCGAAGGGGCGGGCGCAGATCGGGGTGTAGTCCGGTGAGCCCTTTGGTAGCGCCCGCGGCAGCGCGGCCCATTAGGGGTAGTTCTGAACCGCCGCCCGTGAGGAACGCCATCCCGAGATCTACGGCCGACTCGCCCGCCGCCAGGAAAGGGTTTGTACTCCACTCGTCCCAGTGGACGGTGTCCTTGCCGAGCTCTTTCCAAGACTCTTTGAGCTTCTGCTCGCCCTCCAATCCGGTCAGCGACTCGAGTTTGTCGACAGCGTCAGAGACGGAGTGCCAGAAGCCCTTTGGATCTAGAGCGGCTCGCGCTGGGTTGAGAGTCCAGATGCTATTGACGAAGCCCTCGGCTTCAGTGAACGCGCCCTTGAACATCTGGCCGACGTGGTCCAGGGCCCGGCCGACATCGGTGTTGTGTAGGAAGTGGTCCCATTCCTTTTCGGCGTAGCGGGCCATCGTGGAGATGATTGTGGCCGCTTCCGAAAGCGCCTTGGCGATCTCCTGACACAGCGCGTCGACCTCGGCCTTGAACTGGTTGACGATGATGCGAATGTCGTTGGCGATCTTTCTGATTTCATCTTCGTCGTCATCAGTCAGAATTTCCCAGACCACTTTCAGCCCGGTCATCGGATTGCAGATGCGCGACAACAGATCCAGGATCGCCGCGTGGACCGTGTCGATCTTTCCGGCCAATGACGTGAGCTGCGTAGCGATCGTCGCGCACTGCTGCAAGATTCCGGCCGCACTGCGGTTGGCCGCGGCGAATGCGGCGGCAATCGCTGGGCCTTCGGGGATCTGCTGAGCGCCGATGCTGCCCATCGGGCCCGCTGCTCCGAGTATTTCGCTGACTTCGAAATTTGTTCCGGCACTGGTCCAAGCGGACGCAGCAGAGCGCAATTTGGCCGAATCGCCGTTCGGCCAGATCATCCCGATATATTTCGACACCCAACCCCAGCCCGCCGGCACGCCAACGCCATCCCCGACGGCAGATGGTGCCGAGCCGGCCGAAATAGAGCCGGTTTGGTGCGGGGCGGCAAAGGGATGGCCGTGTCCTGACACATTTGACATCGCGTCGGCCGCCGAATAGTTGTGCGCTGATACCCGAACTCCATCGCCCAAGCGGCACAAACCATTACGAGTGGTGGCCATCGCCTCAAGCATTTTCGACGCCGAAGAGTTGTAGCTGCGGCCAAATGCCGCGCCGGCCGGATCGTCACCGGCCATCCCGTTGCATCCGGACAGCGACGTGGTCAATGTCGTGATGACCGATCCCAACCCTTCGCCGGCCGAAATCACGGCAGCGCCGGCTCCGTCGAGCACCTCAGGGTCTACCGCGAGCGGTGCCATTAACTCAGGACCACATGCTCGTATTCGTCGCCATCGCGTGGGTGTAGTTGTGATGCGCTGTGCTGCCGGCTGCTTTCAGCTGCTTCAGGGCCTCCCGCATCGTCGCCTCACCATGCGACCAGTGGCGATGCGCCTCGGCGTGCGCTGCCGCCGCTTTACCTGACCAGCTTTGGTGCAGATGCGTTACCAGCGAATCGATTTCGCTGACGACGCTCTCGGTGTGTTGCGTGAATTCGTCCATGCGCTGGATCGCATCGGCCAACGCCTCCGGATCTACGCTGAAGGCGTCAGCCACGGTAGATGCCGTCCGCTGTTTGGGCCGCTGCGCGATCGAAGCTCTCGAAGTCCGCCCCCGCGACGTCGACCGCTTTCGCCAGTATCGACAGCCCGAGCTGGACCTCGCCGGTTCCGCGGTGCCAGAGTTCCCATGCCTGGCCGTACGCATCGCCCGATCCACCGTGCCACCCGGCAAGAAGGTCACGAACCTGGCCGTCGAGTTCGACGAGCCTTGTGTGCAGATCCCTCGCGGCACCCGAGAGTGCTTGTGCCGCACCATGCATCACCTCGGGTTGAACCCGCAGCGTCTGCCGATCAGCCATAACGCTAACGCTAACGGCGTTGGGCATTCGGCACAATTCACCCTGGCTGGCGTCCAAACCAACCGCAAGGCATGCTTTCGCGCTTGGGCTACTTAATCGTATTACGTGCGGTTGCGGTCGATTTCGTCTTCGTCGCCGTCGCGTTTGTCGTCGGGGGCGAGCATGCGCCGGCTGGCTACCGGTTTACCGGCAATGCGTTTCACCACTTCCGGCGCGGTCTGCGGGCTGGTAATTCGGCCCTGGACTGGGGCGCCGTTTTTGACCGACGGGGGGACGACCCGCTTGGTCTCGGCCTTGCTCTCGCTGCCGCCCGCGCCGGCACCGCCCGCCGCACCGGGCGGCATCATCGGCATGCCGCCCATCGGCCCCCGCGCTCCCGCGGCTGGGTCGGGTGCACTGGGTGGCACCGGAACCTGTTGCGACGCGGCCGGATAGGTGCCAGCTGACGGAACCGGTGGCGGCCCGAGGTTGCCGGCCGGGATGGTCGCATCCGCCAACCCGGCGCCCGCGCCGGCGGCTCCACCGGCGCCCAGCGCCGCGCCTCCAGCGCCGAACGCGTCGCCAAGGGCATCTGCAGGAAGCGCACCAGCCAGGCCAGCGCCTTGTCCCGCCTTTCCAAGCGAGCTCGCCATCTGCGTGCCCATCTGCATGCCCTGCTGCATCGCCTGATTGACCCCTTGCGAAAAGCCCTGGAACAACCCACCGAAGGCTTGCATGAACTGTTGCGGCATCTGCGTCGCGGAACTCATCAGCTGCTCGAGCTGCTTGCTCCCATCTTGGTCGGCGGCGGGGAATTGCGACATCGCATCGCCGGTCTTCTCGCCGCGCTTGGCATGGCCTGCTTCGGCGGCGGCCATGTCAGTTGGATCGCCGGCGTTTCCGGCAAGGCCCAAAGTGGCGAGCAGTTGACTCATGAGTGAGCTTCCCGAGGCGATTTGATCGGGTGTCAACGGCGGCGGCGGCGGCATGCCGAACGCATGCGCGAGTTGGCCGAGAACAATCTGCAGCTGCTGCGGGTCCATCGCGATCCCCCTTCCTATGGCACGTAATTAAGTGCCTGGAACCAGGCGAAGTGATAGTTGGCACCGACACTGTCCGACGCCGCCAGTGCCTCGATTGAGGCCAGCAATTGCCAGTTTGCAATTGCGGCGCCGTCCACGTCGTCGGGATATGCGTCCAGCACTCGGTCACGGAGTGTCGCGAGATGCTGCTGAAGGAACTCGACTTCGTTGTCGACAACTCCGGTGCCGGTCGACGCCGCCTTGGCGAGGGTGTGCGCCATCTGCGGCAACCCGTCTCGCCAGTTGGTGGCTTGACCGAGTTCCCAGCCGAGCTCGTCGACAGCGGGCACCTGTCGAGGACGCGGTGAAGTTGGGATGGGTTCTGCGTCGTCGGCCGACTCGGGCAGGTAGTGCAAGGGGGTGTAGCTGGCCGATGCGCTCATCTGGCCGAGCAATGCGTCGATGTCGCCGCGGCGGTCACCTGGCTCGAGGAGGGTCACAACGGACGGGAGGGCGATACCCGGCGGAATCCAGCCGCCCGCAAGGTCGGTGACCAGAAAGGTGGTGCCGTCAGCTTGCTCTCCAGCGGCCCAACGAAGCCGCGGCTCTTGGGTGGCGACGAAGTCGACGAGCCGCTGGAGACGGGCGTGCGCGGTCGCCTGCGC
>NZ_JBAPMI010000348.1:0-39327 GCF_049278535.1 Mycobacterium sp.
GAAATCATCGCCGGTATCGCCGAGATCATCGAAGAGGTCACCGGTATCGAGCCCTCGGAGATCACCCCGGAGAAGTCGTTCGTCGACGACCTGGACATCGACTCGCTGTCGATGGTGGAGATCGCCGTGCAGACCGAAGACAAGTACGGCGTGAAGATCCCCGACGAAGACCTCGCCGGTCTGCGCACTGTCGGTGACGTCGTCAACTACATCCAGAAGCTCGAAGAAGAGAACCCCGAGGCCGCCCAGGCGCTGCGCGCCAAGTTCGAGTCGGAGGGTTCGAAGCAGGAAGCGGACAGCAAGTGACCAAACCTTCCACTGCTAACGGCGGTTACCCCAGTGTGGTGGTAACCGCCGTCACGGCGACGACTTCGATCGCGCCGGACATCGAAGGCACGTGGAAGGGTCTGCTGGCCGGCGAAAGCGGCATCCGCGTGCTCGAAGACGAGTTCGTCACGAAGTGGGACCTGCAAGTCAAGATCGGCGGGCACCTCAAGGAATCGGTCGACGACCACATGGGCCGGCTGGACATGCGACGTATGTCGTATGTCCAGCGGATGGCGAAGCACCTCAGCGGCCAGTTGTGGGAGAACGCCGGCAGCCCCGAGGTCGACCCTGACCGGTTCACGGTCGTGGTCGGCACAGGCTTGGGCGGTGCCGAGAAGATCGTCGAGAGCTACGACCTGATGAATGAGGGCGGCCCCCGCAAGGTGTCGCCTTTGGCCGTACAGATGATCATGCCGAACGGCGCTGCAGCAGTAGTGGGTCTGCAGCTGGGCGCCCGCGCCGGAGTGATGACCCCGGTGTCGGCCTGCTCGTCGGGCTCGGAGGCCATCGCCCACGCGTGGCGGCAAATTGTGATGGGCGACGCGGACTTTGCGGTCTGCGGCGGCGTCGAGGGCAACATCGAGGCACTGCCCATCGCAGCGTTCTCCATGATGCGCGCCATGTCGACCCGCAACGACGACCCGGAAGGGGCGTCGCGGCCATTCGACAAGGAGCGTGACGGCTTCGTGTTCGGCGAGGCCGGCGCGATGATGATCATCGAGACCGAAGAGCACGCGAAGGCTCGTGGCGCCAAGCCGCTGGCCCGGTTGATGGGTGCCGGCATCACGTCGGACGCCTTCCACATGGTGGCGCCGGCAGCCGACGGCATACGCGCCGGACGTGCGATGGCCCGCTCGCTGGAGTTGGCGGGCTTGTCCCCCAAGGACATCGACCACATCAACGCGCATGCGACCGCCACTCCGATCGGTGACACGGCCGAGGCCAATGCCATCCGGGTAGCCGGATGCCAGGATGCCGCGATCTATGCGCCCAAGGGGGCGCTGGGTCACTCCATCGGCGCCGTGGGCGCACTGGAATCGATCCTGACGGTGCTTGCGCTGCGAGATGGCGTTATTCCGCCGACACTTAACTACAGCACTCCCGATCCTGAGATCAACCTCGACGTCGTCGCGGGCGAGCCACGTTATGGCGAGTACCAGTACGCCATCAACAACTCGTTCGGGTTCGGCGGACACAACGTCGCGTTGACCTTCGGTCGGTACTGACAAGCTAGAAAGGACGCGTTCGTAGGTCCCATGACCACATCGTCAAAGTTGGCTACGGGGAACGGTTTCCCCAACATCGTTGTGACCGGTATCGCCATGACGACTGCGCTGGCGACTGACGCCGACACCACGTGGAAGTTGCTGCTCGACGGGCAAAGCGGGATCCGAACACTTGAGGACCCGTTCGTCGAGGAGTACGACCTGCCGGTCCGCATCGGCGGGCACCTCCTCGAGGAATTCGATAGTCAGCTGACCCGGGTCGAAGGGCGCCGGCTGTCATACCTACAGAAGATGTCCGTGGTGCTGGGCCGTCGGGTGTGGGAGAACGCCGGGTCACCGGAGGTGGATCCCGCGCGGTTGATGGTGGCCATCGGCACCGGGATGGGCTCCAGTGAGGAGCTGATCTTCGCCTACGACGACATGCGCACACGTGGTTTGAAAGCGGTCTCTCCGCTGGTCATTCAGATGTACATGCCCAACGGCGCGGCCGCCGCAGTCGGGCTGGAACGGCACGCCAAGGCCGGGGTGATGACCCCGGTATCGGCCTGCGCGTCCGGTTCGGAGGGCATAGCCCGCGCCTGGCAGCAAATCGTGCTCGGCGAGGCCGACATCGCGATCTGTGGTGGCGTCGAGACCAGAATCGAGGCAGTGCCCATCGCGGGCTTCGCCCAGATGCGCATCGTGTTGTCGACCAACAACGACGATCCCGCCGGTGCCTGCCGCCCGTTCGACAGGGACCGCAACGGCTTCGTCTTCGGTGAGGCCGCAGCGCTGATGGTTATCGAGACCGAGGAGCATGCGAAAGCCCGAGGCGCCAACATCTTGGCCAGACTGATGGGGGCCAGCATCACCTCCGACGGTTTCCACATTGTGGCACCGGATCCCAACGGCGAACGCGCTGGGCACGCGATAACGCGGGCGATCCAGCTAGCCGGCCTCACCCCCGGCGACATCGACCACGTCAACGCCCACGCCACCGGCACCTCAGTCGGGGATGTCGCCGAAGCCAAAGCCATCAACAACGCGCTGGGACCTCACGGCGGCGACGCGGCGGTGTATGCGCCCAAGTCCGCACTCGGCCACTCGGTGGGCGCGGTCGGCGCGGTGGAATCGATCCTGACCGTGATGGCACTGCGCGACCAAGTCGTTCCGCCCACTTTGAACCTGGTGAACCTGGACCCGGAGGTCGACCTCGACGTGGTCGCGGGCACGCCGCGGACCGGCAACTACCAGTACGCGATCAACAACTCGTTCGGGTTCGGCGGGCACAACGTGGCGTTGGCCTTTGGCCGCTACTAACCCCGCATCCCCGAACAGCAATGAGACGAGGAGACCTGCGATGACGACCCTGGCCCCTGAGGCAATCGACGAGTCGCTCGACCCGCGCGATCCCCTGCTGCGGCTGAGCAGGTTCTTCGACGACGGCAGCATCGAACTGCTGCACGAGCGTGACCGCTCCGGTGTGCTCGCCGCGGGCGGAACCGTTAATGGTGTGCGCACCATCGCATTTGCCACCGACGGCACCGTGATGGGCGGCGCGATGGGGCTCGAGGGCTGCACGCACATCGTGCACGCCTACGACACCGCCATCGAAGAGCAGAGCCCAATCGTGGGCATCTGGCACTCCGGCGGTGCCCGATTGGCCGAGGGCGTCAAGGCATTGCACGCCGTCGGGCTGGTGTTCGAGGCGATGATCCGCGCGTCCGGCTACGTGCCGCAGATCTCGGTGGTGGTCGGATTCGCCGCCGGCGGCGCAGCCTACGGCCCGGCGCTGACCGATGTCGTCATCATGGCGCCGGAGGGGCGAGTGTTCGTCACCGGGCCAGACGTCGTCCGCAGCGTCACCGGCGAGGACGTGGACATGGCCTCGCTGGGCGGTCCTGACACGCACCACAAGAAGTCCGGCGTGTGCCACATCGTCGCCGACGACGAAGCCGACGCTTACGAGCGTGGTCGCCGACTGGTCGGATTGTTCTGCCAGCAGGGACATTTCGACCGCAGTAAAGCCGAGGCGCACGAGACCGACCTGCACGCGCTGCTGCCGGAGTCGCCGCGTCGGGCCTACGATGTGCACCCGCTAGTCACCGCATTGCTAGACTCACATACGGACGGCACGCCGTCCTTTGACGAGTTTCAGGCCAAGTGGGCGCCATCGATGGTGGTCGGCTTGGGCCGCTTGTCCGGCCGCTCGGTCGGCGTGCTGGCCAACAACCCGCTGCGGCTCGGTGGATGCCTCAACTCGGAAAGTGCCGAGAAGGCAGCACGTTTCGTGCGGCTGTGCGATGCGTTCGGCATACCGCTGATCGTCGTTGTCGACGTGCCCGGCTACCTGCCCGGCGTGGACCAGGAATGGGGCGGCGTGGTGCGCCGCGGGGCCAAGCTCTTGCACGCGTTCGGTGAGGCCACCGTTCCGCGGGTCACGCTGGTCACCCGAAAGATTTACGGCGGGGCCTACATTGCGATGAACTCACGCTCGCTGGGTGCCACCAAGGTGTTCGCCTGGCCGGACGCCGAGGTCGCCGTGATGGGCGCCAAGGCTGCTGTCGGCATCTTGCACAAGAAGAAGCTGGCCGCCGCGTCCGACCACGAGCGCGAAGCCCTGCACGACGAGCTGGCCGCCGAGCACGAGCGGATCGCCGGAGGTGTGGACAACGCCATCGAGATCGGCGTCGTCGACGAAAAGATCGACCCTGCCCACACCCGCGGCAAGATCACCCAGGCACTTGCCGAGGCCCCGGCACGCCGCGGCCGGCACAAGAATATTCCGCTGTAAGGCGTTTGGCCGCTCAGCTGCTACTTGACCAGCGCGGAAATCAACGCCCTACCGAGTTTCGATTTGGCCCGGCTGGTTAGCCGGTACCAGGCATCGCCGACAGCGGCCCGCCGGTCGCGTCCCCCGCGCTGCTCGTCGCCGAGCTTCAGCAGCTTCTCGGCGGTGCGGTGCGAAAAGCGCTCCTTCTCGTCGGCGGACAAGCCGCACCGCTGCAGGAATTCCATCGCGGCGAAATTGTCCTGGAACGGGTAGTCGACAGAGAACATCAGGTTGTCGAGGCCCAGCATCGCACGCGCGCAAGCGAATACCGGCACGTCGAAAACCCCACTGCTGGTGATGAATACGTTGTGGCGCAGGTAGTAGGCGACGTTATTGCGCATCGGCGGATACTCGGACCCCGGTGCGGCCAGCCAACCGGCCATCGTCAGTCCGGAATTGAGCCGGGTGAAACAGTATGGCAGCAGCTCGCCCATGTGTCCGACGATGATCTTCAGGTTCGGATGACGGTCGAACACTCCGGCGCAGATCAACCGCAGCAGATGCGTGCCGGTCTCCACCGGCCATGCCCAGGTAGGCAACAACGCAGACTCGAACGGTGCGTAGTAGGTGTCCGCGACGCCCTGAGGCGGATCGGTGGGATGAATGTAGATCGGCACGTCCAACGACTCGGCTCTGCCGAGCAGCACGTCGAACGATGGCTGGTCCAGGTAGCGCCCGTTGGTATGACCGTTGATCAGTGCGCCTTTGAAGCCGAGCTGCTGAACCGCTCGCTCCAACTCGTCGGCGGCGTCAGCCGGCGACTGGGTCGGCAGCATGGCAAAGCCCGCGAATCGCGACGGGTGCGCGGCAACAGCTTCGGCCAGCCAGTCGTTGACGTCGCGGCTCATATCGATTGCCAGATCGGCTTGTTCGTCGGGGAGGACCTGGATGCCGGGCTGAACGTGAGAGAGAACCTGCACATCGATCCCGGCCGCGTCCATCTGGCGAATGCGGTCGGGCCCGACATCGCTGAGCCGGGCGCGCACCGGCTCGTACTTCTGTTGCAGCGACTCGGAAAATAGATCCCACACCCGCGGGTGCAGAAACGCCTCTTCCAGCGCGACCGTTCGGCAGATCGAATCCGCGCTCACGGCAGGGAGATTGGCTTGGTAGCGGTGACGGCGTGGGTCCGGATGAACGGAACGCCCCACCAGGCGCGCCAGCCTAGATCTTGGAGCTCAACACTCGCCATACCGCATTCCTTCAGCCAGGTCCCATACTGTCGGGTGAAAGCAAGATCAGCGATCACGACATGACCGCCGGGCCGTAGCACACGCACAGCCTGCTCGATGGCCGACCGCCGCGCGCGGTTGTTCGGCAGATTGTGGATCGCAAGGTTGCTGACGACAAGATCGAAGGAGTCGTCGGGAAACGCAAGATCGGTCATGTCCGCGCTGTGCAATTCAACCCGATCCGCGACGCCTTCGGCGTCGGCGTTCGCCCGAGTGGCCTCCGGGGAGTTTCCAGTCTGGTCGGCCCGCCAGATATCCACTCCCACAGCACTTCCGTGGGGCACCAGCTTGGCCGCTGCCAGTAACACCGCACCACGTCCGCAGCCGAGGTCGAGCACACGTTCGTCGCCGCGCAGGCCTATCCGGGTGAGTAGGCGCGCCCAGACTTCGAACTTCCCGCGCCGGCTGAACCGCCAAATGCTGACTATCACGCTAACCAGTAGGACAGCGACAACAGCGACGCCGAAACCGAACAGGGTTCGTCCACTCACCAACAACGTGCCCGCGAAACCCGCTGCGGCAAAGCATAACAACAGATAGCCGCCGAAAATGACCGGGGCCGGAATAAGCCGGTAATCGCCGTCCACTCCATAGCGACCGCGCGGACGGGTGAGTTCAGTTGCCAACTCAGTCATTCAGAATCGCCTCCATAGGTAGCCATGCGGTGATCGAGGGCGATTCGCTCCAAAATCGGAATAGACCTCGCTGCAGCGCGTTTCACGGCGGTACGGCTCGGTATATCGTCCGGCTCGAAAGCCCGGTGCACCGTATCCGCGAGTTGATCGGCCTTCTGCTCGAGGCTCAGCCCGAGAGACAGCGGCAGAAACGGCTCCGCCGCAAAGAAGCCAAACACTATGGTGGGCAAGGTGTAGTCGAGATCGTTCAGCCGCAAGCCCGGTCGCAGCATGCCCTCGGCGGCAAGCACGCCCAGATAGTCCCGGTTGACCCCCAGCTTCCTTTCCTCGAGGTGGTGATGATGGCTCGATGCGAGGAAGGTGTCGAGAGTGTCGGCGTCTCGGGTGTAGAGCGCGCGCAATACCGGACGGTTCATCGCCTCGACGAACAACCGCCGTAGATACCGGTGCAGCGCAACCTCGGCCGGATCCTCACGGACCGCCTGCACAATCGTGTCCGCCATCGCCGCCGCTTCGCGGGCACTGACCGCGTGAAAGACTTCCTCGCGAGACCGCCAGTGCAGGTAGATCGTGCCCTTGCCGACACCCGCACGACGAGCCAGTTCATCAATCGTCACCCGCCGATAACCCAACGACAGCAACAACTCTCGAGCGGTATCGAGGATGCGATCCGCCCGTTCTCGCCGATCTCCGCGGGAGCGCTCCACCACCACGGCAATCAGTCTATGACCAGAATTCGATTTTGGTCAACAGTCATACGTCGGCAGCGATCAGTAGAGACGCTTAACCCAGCCCTGCAGATTCTCAGGAGTCCAAGAACGACTGCACGGCCTCCGTGAGAATTCGTCCGCCCTTGGTATTGAGATGAATGCCGTCTATGTGGAACTGCCAACCGTTGACGCCAGAGATCTGATCAAAGCTTTGGCGCAGGAACATTTCCCGAAATAGGTAGTCGCGATAGAAGGATGCGAACGAGAAATGGGTAAACGGTTTGGCCGTCCCCGCACGGACGAGTTGATCCTCGAAAGACTCCCCGAACGGTATGTAGTCCACCTGCCGCGTCGACGCGACGTTACCGATGATGCCGTTATAGGTGGCGATCAGTTCGTTCAGCCGCGCCTGGACAGGATGGGGGGAATTCGGGTCCTCTCCCAGCGGAGCAAGCGAACTGAGCCCGATCCGTGGCTGGACCCCCCGCTGGAGCTTGTGCACGATGAAGTCGAGATTCTCCTCGAATCGCGCCGGGGACGGCTCTTCGGAGAGCCGCTTCGCTACCCGCACGAATCGCCGGAAATTCGGAAAGACGCTCGCCATGATGTCGTTCGTGCCAATCAGGATGATCACCCGCTTCGGCCGCAAGGCGATCACTCGGTCTAGAACCCCCACGGTGTTGAACGACAGATCCCCGCCCACGCCGAAATTGACAAACCGAAATCGGCTGTTCTGCGGCCGCTTCGCGAGCTCGTCGATCCACTTGTAGGTTCCCTTCGACGCCGTAGTGCTCGAGCCAAGGCAGGAAATCGTTTCAACCAGCCGGGCATCGCGCAGCGGATGGCTCACTGCCCGCGGCCGAGGATCTGACCCAGCACCTGGCCGAGACGATCTTCCGGCGACGGTAGGAGGGCGCCGGTGCGCCAGGCGACGAAGCCGTCGGGACGCACCAGCAGCGCCTCGTCGCTCATTAAACCCGTTAGTTCTGTCCAGCTACCCTCGATGTCGCGTATCTCGCTGTCGGTGCCGATGGCGATGCTGTGCACGCTGATCGGCACATTCAGCCTTGTCGATAGTGCATCGGCTGCGCTTGCCCAGGACGCCCCGGAAGAACCGGTGAAAAGCGTGAAGCCGGGTCCGACCAAATCGAGCGTGGAGATCCGCCGGCCCGCGCGGTGCACCCACGCATGCGGCACCCTGGTCCCGGGTTGCGCGCGCAGCTCCTGCACCAGCGATATGGCGTCGGGATTCGTCGGGCCAACATCGTCGAAAATCACAGCTGCTGAGCGGTATTGGTAGCCAATGAGCACTGCGAACATGGGCGCCTCCTCGTCCGCCGGCAATTGCGGACGGTTGTCGTCCAACCGCAGGAATGCGTGCGAGGGCCCGGTGAGCGACTGTCGCGCATTGAAGAGTCCAACCGGGTGTCGCTCGGCGTGATAGGTGGCGAGTAAAGCGGGGTCGGCCATCCCGTTCAAGACGGCGACCAGCTTCCACGCCAGGTTGTGCGCACTCTGAATAGCGGTGTTGGCTCCACCAGCCTTGAATGGCGGCATGGTATGGGCGGAATCGCCCACGAGAAAGACTCGCCCACTTTGGAATTGGTTGGCCACCTGCTCGTAGGGCTGCCACGGCGCGACATCGATGATCTCCACGTCGATCGGCTCACCGATTGCCTTCGTCAGCAGCTCACGGCAACGCTGCGCAGTGAACGCAGCGGCGGTCTCGCCGCTGTCGGGGAAGTACGTGGTGATGAACATGCCGAAGTCCTCGCGCACCGGCAAAAATATGCCGTCCACGTCTGCAGCTTTGACTTGCACCGCGTCGCCGTCGCCGAGCTGGGGTACGAACTTTCGCCAGGGCGCCCGGAAGTAGATGAACACGACATAGATGGGCAGTGCGCCATAGCCTGAGGTCGTCACGCCGAGCGCTTGGCGGATCGGGCTGTGCAGGCCGTCGGCGGCGACGAGATACTCGGCGCGCACCGTCTCCGATGCTCCCGAATCACGCTCTCGGACAATGGCGGTGATGCCGGTGTCGTCTTGTTCGAACGAGCACAGCTCGGTCCCATAGCGCGCCTGGCTGTGATGCCGGCGGATGTGCGCAAGTAGCATCGGCTCGAAGGCGCTCTGTGGGCAGTATTGGCCGGCAGGCTCGGGACTGAGCCCTTCGAAAGGCGAGAACAGCACGTCGGCGTCGAAAGCTTCCCATTCTTCGGTGCTGCTCAGCGTCGGCTTTCCGAGCATGCTTGACACGCCGTCGGCTACCGCGTGAACCTCGTCGGCCAATCCAAGCTCGCGCAGGATCTCCAGACTGCGAAAACTCAGGTTGCGCGCCTTGGGATAGATGAAGACCTCGTCGCGTTTTTCGACCAGCAGTGAACGGACGCCGCGCTTGGCCAACAGCGCCGAAGTCGACAGGCCGCCGGCGCCGGCGCCGACGATCAACACCGGGACACGCGTGACTCTCATAGTGACCCCTCTTTGGATGGAACTGACTAGTTCCGTTTAAGTCCAATGTGTCACTTCGGAACGCACCGCGCAAGCCCTAACGGAGCGGTGCGCCGGTGAGCGGCAAGATCACGTCTTCGAGCACCCGTCGGACATAAACCCGGTCGATCGGCCGCCCGGTCATCACCCGCAACACGTTAAGCCCCAAGGCGACGTCGGGGATCAGACTTAGGTCCCGGCCGGCCGGTATCTCGCCGCGATTTACCGCGTGGTCCAGCACCGTCCGGACCACCTGACGCGGAATAGCCAACACAAGGTCGTCCAAGGCAGCCGCGAGGACGGGATAGTGCATCGCCGCCGTCGCCACACCGACAATGACGTGAATCGTGCTCAGCTCAGCGTCATTGAGGTCGGGCACGGCTGCCACCAGGGCATCGATATCGCCGCGAAGGCTGCCGGTGTTCGGTGCTTCGGCGGGTCCCAGGCGCCGTCGCCAGTGCGCGATCGCGTCGGCCACCACGACAGCCTTCGATGGCCAGCGACGATATATCGCGGCCTTACCCACCCCTGCGCGAGACGCGATGTCGTCCATGCTCAACCTGTCGTAACCCTGGTCGGCCACTCCAGCCAGAGCCGCGTCGAGAATGGCAGCGTCCAGCGAGCGGTCAAGACGTCGCTTGCTTCCCGCCGGGCGCCGCGTCGGCGTCGACTGGCCGCTCTCCAACTCCATAGTGTGGCCCCTCAGCCGATACAGATTAGTTCCGTTAAATGTTATCGTATCCGCGTCAGCCGAACTGCGACAGAAACTCCTCGGCAATGCCGGTGACTCTTTCGCGATCGGCGGCCACCAAGCCGATTCGGGTGCGACGGTCCACGATGTCGTCGACGGTCATCGCACCCTCATGGGTGACCGCGTATTCGAATTCGGCGCGGGTGACGTCGATTCCGTCGGCAACCGGGTCGGCGGGGCGCTCGCACGTGGCCGCGGCCATCACATTGGCCGCCTCGGCTCCGTACCGCAGGACCAGCGACTCCGGCAGTCCGGCCATCGGCGCCGTCGTCGACCCCGGATTCGCCGGAGCACCGACCAGCGGCAAATTCCGGGTCTGACACTCCCCGGCGTCGAGTCCGCGTAAGTCGACCGCACGGCCGAGCACGTCCTCGGCCATATGCCGGTACTCAGTCAGCTTTCCGCCGATCACGCTGATCACCCCGGATGGTGATTCGATGACGGCATGGTCGCGGGATACATCCGCGGTGCGACCTGCTCCGGTGTCGATCAGTGGCCGCAGACCCGCGTAAGAACCGATCACGTCCGAGCTTTCCAGCGTGATGCCCAGCGCCGTGTTCACCACGTCGAGCAGGAACGCGATCTCCCCCGACGTCGGTTGTGGCACATCGGGAATCGGCCCGGGCGACTCCTCGTCGGTCAAGCCAAGATAGACGCGTCCCAGTTGTTCGGGCATCGCGAAGACAAAGCGGTTGAGTTCGCCCGGAATCGGAATCGTCAGCGCCGCCGTGGGATTGCCGAGCGCCTTGGCGTCGAAGACGAGGTGGGTACCGCGGCTGGGCCGCAGCTTCAACGACGGGTCGATCTCCCCCGCCCACACCCCGGTGGCGTTGATGACAGCCCGCGCGGAAATGTCGAACGATTCACCGCTGCGCTGGTCGGTCAGCCGCAGCGAACTGCCGGTCGCCTCCGAAGCCGAGGTATAGGTCAAGATCCGCGCACCCCGTTGTGCCGCTGTACGCGCAACGGCGGCGACTAGCCGGGCGTCGTCGATCAGTTGTCCGTCGTAGGCCAGCAGACCGCCGTCGAGACCTTCGCGCCGAACGGCCGGTGCCAGCTCGATGGCACGTCGCGCCGAAATCCGTTGCGAGCCCGGCAAAACCGATCCGGGTGTGCCCGCCGTCTTACGCAACACGTCACCGGCCAAGAACCCGGCCCGCACCAGCGCCCGCTCCATTCGGCCCATTGACGGCAGCAACGGAACCAACTGCGGCATGGCGCGAGCCAGATGAGGGGCGTTGCGTGTCATCAGGATTCCGCGTTCGACCGCGCTGCGCCGGGCGATTCCGACATTGCCGGTTGCCAGGTAGCGCAGGCCCCCGTGCACCAACTTGGAGCTCCACCGGCTGGTGCCGAATGCAAGGTCATGCTTTTCCACCAACGTCACTCGCAGGCCTCGCGAGGCCGCGTCCAGCGCGATGCCGGCTCCGGTGATGCCGCCACCGATCACGACGACATCGGTCGGCGCGCCGTCGGCAAGCGCGCTCAGGTCGGCCTTGCGGCGCGCAGCGTTCAAAGCGGTCGACGTCATGACAGGTACCCGTTCAGTGAGTAGGCGAGTTCGGTGGCCAACGCATCGGCGTCCAGGATGGGGCGGACGATCTGGGCCGACTGAATGGTCGACTGGCTGATCAGCAGAACCATCGCCGCGAGTTGACGAGGATCGCCGGGCCGCACACTGCCGTCGCGCTGGGCCGCACGCAGGTCGGAGGCCAGCGCGTCGATCAGCATCTGCTGACTGCTGCCAAGCCGCTCGGCGATGTAGATCAGCGCCAACTCGGAACGCAGCACTGCCATCACCAAGTCGTCGGCGCGCAGGCGCTCGGCTACCGCAACCACCCGATCGACCAGTGCCGCGCGACCGCTCCCGCGCTTCGGCACCTCGGCAACGGTGTCGGTGATGTGACTGGTCAGCAGCGCTGCCAGTACGGAGCGGGTGTCCGGCCAGCGGCGATAGACGGTCGGACGGCTCACGCCGGCGCGCCGAGCGATTTCGGCGAGCGTCACCCGTTCGACGCCGAAATCGACCACGCAGCTCGCGGCGGCGGCCAGGATCCGGTCCTGCACCGGAGCATTACTGATTGACAGCATGTGTAATACTGTAACTCATGTCAGCCGACTTGCTACCCCCGATGAAATGGAACGCCTGGGGCGATCCCACCGAAGCCAAGCCGCTATCGGAGGGCGTCCGCTCGCTGCTGGCCCAGGCCGTGGGCCTGACGGGATCTCCGACGGCCGAACTCGACGCCGACCAGGTGCAGCTGCGCCCGTCGGCATTGACCACCGACGACGGCCAGGCACTGGCCGCCATCGTGGGGCCGGACCACTGCCGCGTCGCCGATTCGGACCGACTGCTGCGTGCCGGCGGCAAATCGACGCTGGATCTGCTGCGGCGCAAAGACTCCGGCGTTCAGGATGCTCCGGACGCCGTGCTGCTGCCCGGCACCGACGACGAGGTCGTCGCGATCCTCCAGTACTGCTCGCAGCACGGTATCGCCGTCGTACCGTTCGGCGGCGGCACCAGCGTAGTCGGCGGCCTCGACCCGGTCCGCGGCGATTTCGCGGCAGTGGTGTCACTGGATCTGCGGCGCTTCGACCAGCTGCTGGCATTCGACGAGGTGTCCGGCGAGGCCGAATTCGGCGCCGGCGTCACCGGGCCACAAGCCGAGCAACTGCTTGGCGCGCACGGCTTTTCGCTCGGGCATTTTCCGCAGAGTTTCGAATTCGCCAGCCTAGGCGGCTATGCCGCGACCCGCTCGTCCGGTCAGGATTCAGCGGGTTACGGCCGGTTCGACGACATGATTCGCGGGCTGCGTGCGATCACGCCCGCAGGCGTGCTTGATCTGGGCCGGGCACCGCAGTCGGCGGCCGGACCGGACCTGCGCCAGCTGATCATCGGTTCGGAGGGTGTCTTCGGCATCATCACCCGGGTGCGGTTGCGGGTGCATCCCGCACCGCACGCCACCCGCTACGAGGCGTGGTCGTTCCCCGACTTCGCCACTGGCGCTGCGGCATTGCGCGTCGTCACGCAGGCCGCCGCCGGCCCCACCGTCATCCGACTGTCCGACGAAGCGGAGACCGGCGTCAACCTGGCCACCACCGAGTCCATCGGGGACAACCAGATCACCGGCGGATGCCTGGCGATCACCGTATTCGAGGGCACCGATGCCCACGCCGAGAGCCGGCATGCCGAGACCAGGGCGCTGATGGCAGCCCAGGGCGGTACCTCGCTCGGTGAGGCACCGGCCCGGGCCTGGGAACGGGGCCGATTCGGCGCGCCGTACCTGCGCGACGCACTGCTGGCCAACGGCGCACTGTGTGAAACCCTCGAGACGGCTACCGATTGGTCGAACATCCCGGCACTGAAGGCCGCCGTTACCGATGCGCTGACGAGCTCGCTGGCCGAATCCGGCACGCCGGCACTCGTGCTGTGCCACATTTCGCATGTGTATCCCACCGGTGCATCGCTGTACTTCACCGTCGTCGCCGGACAACGCGGCAACCCGATCGAGCAGTGGCGCACCGCAAAAACTGCCGCATGCGACGCGATCGTGTCCACTGGCGCGACGATCACCCACCACCACGCAGTCGGCGCCGATCACCGGGCCTGGATGGGCGCCGAGGTGGGCGATCTGGGCGTGCAGGTGTTGCGGGCGGTCAAAGCCACGCTGGATCCCGCGGGAATTCTCAATCCCGGCAAGCTGATCCCGTGACCACTCGCCAGATTGGCCGAGTGACGGTACTTACCAATCCGGCGTCGGGACATGGAAACGCACCACACGCCGCCGAGAAGGCGGTCGCGCGGCTGCAACAGCGTGGCATCGATGTCGTGGCGATCGTGGGCAGCGACGCCGAACACGCACGCCGACTGCTGCACACCGCGGTCGACAATGGCACCGACGCCCTAATCGTCGTCGGCGGTGACGGGGTGATCACCGATGCCCTGCAAGCCTTGGCGGGCACCGGCACCCCGCTTGGCATCATTCCGGCCGGCACCGGCAACGATCATGCCCGCGAATTCGGTTTGCCGACAAAGGATCCCGTTGCCGCCGCCGATTTAATCGCCGATGGCTGGACCGAAACCATCGACCTGGGCCGGATCCGCGACAGCAGGGGTGCGACCAAGTGGTTCGGCACCGTCGCGGCGACCGGCTTCGACTCGCTGGTAACCGACCGCGCGAATCGGATGCGATGGCCGCGCGGGCGGATGCGTTACAACATCGCCATGCTCGCCGAACTCTCGCAGTTGCGGCTGCTGCCGTTCCGGCTGGTGCTCGACGGGCGCGAGGAGATCGTCACCGACCTGACTCTCGCGGCCTTCGGTAACACTCGCAGCTACGGCGGCGGAATGCTGGTGTGCCCCAACGCCGATCCGACAGACGGCCAACTCGACATCACCATGGTGCACTCTGCTTCGCGGACCCGGCTGATCCGCCTCTTCCCTACCGTCTACAAGGGCACCCATGTCGGTCTCGACGAGGTGACGACGGCACGGGCGACGACCATCGACGTGGAATCGCCCGGCATCAACGTCTATGCCGACGGCGACTACGCGTGCGCGTTACCCGCCGAGATCTCCGTGGTGCCCGGCGCACTGAACGTCCTGCGGCGGCCTAAGACCTAGCCGACTCCACGGTTGAGCCAGGACACCTCGGCGCAATCTCCACCGTCGCGGTAGGCCTCGAGCGCCTCGTCCCAGGCCGTACCGAGCGCGGAATCCAATTCGGCGGCCAGCGCATCGGCTCCGGCGGCCATCATCGAGCGCAGCCGCATCTCCCCGATCATTACGTCACCGTTGGCGCTCATCGCACCGGTCCACAGGCCCAGCTGCGGCGTGTGACAGAACCGGTGTCCGTCGACGCCGGTGCTGGGGTCCTCGGTGACCTCGAACCGCAGCACGGTCCAGGAACGCAAAGCGTTGGCCAGCCGGGCGCCGGTGCCCACCGGGCCGACCCAATTGGTGACCGCACGCAACTGTCCGGGCATGGCCGGTTGCGGGGTCCACTTGAGGTTGGCTTTGGACGCCAGAGTTGACGACAACGCCCACTCGACATGCGGACACACCGCAGCGGGCGAGGCATGGACGTAGACCACACCTGTCGTCACGTCGGCGAACTGGTTCGACGCACGCATCTGTTGCTCCTTCGGCTCCACGAGGGACGTCTTCCCCAACGACCTGGTGATTCCGACGAGCAGTGATAACGATTTATGTGCCTTGCGTGTCTATTGTGCCCTGTGAGGCCCATGTTGCGCTAGTGCGAGTTATAACCAGCCAGCACGGCGTCCGCCAGCGCCGGCCACAGCGGCACCGCCCAGTCGCCGAAATCGCGGTCGGTGAGCACCACCAGCGCCAGCTGCGCGACCGGATCTACCCAGATCAGAGTGCCTGACTGGCCGAAATGGCCGTAGCTTCCCGGAGAATTGTGGGTCCCGGTCCAGTGCGGCGATTTCGAGTCCTTGATCTCAAAGCCCAGCCCCCAGTCGTTGGGTCGCTGGACCCCGTAGCCGGGCAATACGCCGTCGAGACCGGGGAATTGCACGGTGATCGCCTCGGCATGCATCTCAGCCGAAACAGTCGTTGGCGACAGCAGGTCACCCGCGAAGACAGCCAGATCCGCGACCGTGGACGTCGCGCCGTAACCGGCGGTTTGCGCGCCGCCGTCGAGCCGGGTGGCGGTCATTCCCAGCGGTTCCAGCACCGCTTCGGTGAGGTAGCGGCCGAACTCGATGCCGGATGTCTGCTGCACGGTCTCGGCCAGCACGGCGAAGCCGTAATTGGAGTACATCCGGCGGGTGCCGGGTCTGGCCAGAGTCTGGCCGGTGAGCATCGCCAGCCCGGAGGCATGCGCCAGCAGGTGCCGGACGGTGGATCCGGGTGGCCCGGCCGCGGTGTCCAATTCCACCGCACCTTCTTCGATCGCCACCTGTGCGGCCCGCGCCACCAACGGCTTGGTCACCGACGCCAAGGCGAACGACCGCTCGGTGTCGCCGTGGCTAGCCAGCACCCCACTGGGTCCAACCACCGCGGCGGCCACGGTGGATACCGGCCAGTCATCGAGTGCTTGCAGTGCGGGGAGTCCGGCCATCGCGCAGAGCCTACCGACCAAGCGCTAGGTTGAAGCCCATGAGCCAGACAGTGCGCGGCGTGATTTCGCGAAAAAAAGGCGACCCCGTCGAACTGGTCGACATCGTCATTCCCGATCCCGGCCCGGGTGAGGTTGTCGTCGACATCACTGCGTGCGGCGTGTGCCACACCGACCTGACCTACCGCGAGGGTGGCATCAACGACGAGTACCCGTTCCTGCTCGGCCATGAAGCCGCGGGCACTATCGAAGCTGTCGGTCCAGGCGTAACCGCGGTGGAGCCAGGCGATTTCGTGGTGCTGAACTGGCGCGCGGTGTGCGGCCAGTGCCGGGCCTGCAAGCGCGGGCGACCGCAACTGTGCTTCGACACGTTCAACGCCAAGCAGAAGATGACGCTCACCGACGGCACCGAGTTGACGCCGGCCTTGGGCATCGGCGCGTTCGCCGACAAGACGCTGGTGGCTGCCGGCCAGTGCACCAAGGTCAACCCCGAGGCCGACCCGGCGGTGGCCGGTCTGCTGGGCTGCGGGGTGATGGCCGGCATCGGCGCGGCAATCAACACCGGGGCGGTCACCCGCGACGACACCGTCGCCGTCATCGGGTGTGGCGGTGTGGGCGACGCGGCGATCGCCGGGGCGGCCCTGGTCGGCGCCAAACGGATCATCGCGATCGACACCGACAACACCAAACTGGACTGGGCCCGCAAGTTTGGTGCCACCCACACCATCAACGCCGGCGACCTCGACGTGGTCAAGACCGTTCAGGATCTCACCGACGGCTTCGGTGCGAACGTGGTCATCGACGCCGTCGGTCGCCCGGAAACCTGGAAGCAGGCGTTCTATGCTCGCGACCTCGCCGGAACCGTTGTGCTGGTGGGTGTTCCGACACCGGACATGCGGCTCGACATGCCGCTGGTCGACTTCTTCTCGCACGGTGGGGCACTCAAGTCGTCCTGGTACGGCGACTGCCTGCCTGAACGCGACTTCCCCACCCTGATCGACCTTTACCTGCAGGGGCGGTTGCCGCTGGAGAAGTTCGTCTCCGAGCGCATCGGCCTGGGCGACGTCGAAGAGGCCTTCGGCAAGATGCACGACGGCAAGGTGCTGCGGTCTGTGGTGGTGCTGTGATGGGCAATATCGACCGCATCGTCACCCACGGCACCTTCGAACTCGACGGCGGCAGTTGGGAAGTCGACAACAACATCTGGCTGGTCGGTGACGACTCCGACGTGGTCGTGTTCGACGCCGCGCACACCGCGGCCCCGATCCTGGAAGCCGTCCACGGCCGCAACGTGGTGGCGGTGGTGTGCACCCACGGCCACAACGACCACGTGACGGTGGCACCAGAGCTCGGCGAAATACTCGATGCGCCGGTACTGCTGCACCCCGCCGACGATGTCCTATGGCGGATGACGCACCCGGACAAGACCTTTCGCGGAGTTTCGGATGACGAGACGCTTAACGTCGCCGGCACCGAACTGCATGCGCTGCACACCCCGGGTCACTCCCCTGGATCGGTGTGCTGGTACGCCCCGGAGTTGGGCGCCGTCTTCAGCGGCGACACCCTGTTCTCCGGCGGGCCCGGCGCCACCGGTCGATCGTTCTCCGATTTTCCGACGATCTTGCAGTCGATCTCCGGCCGGCTCGGCGCCCTTCCCGCCGACACCGTCGTGTACACCGGCCACGGCGACACCACCCGCGTCGGCGACGAGCTCGTGCATTACGACGAGTGGGTGGCCCGGGGCCACTAGTCCCCTTCGAGCACCTTGCTCTTCTCGGCCTGGAACTCGCCCTCCGTCAGCGCTCCGGAATCCCGCAGCGCTGCAAGCATTTTGAGCTGCTCGATCTTGACTCCCTGGTCGGAAGGGACCTCAACGGGTGCATCGGTGTGGGTCACTGGCAGCGGGGTTGCCACCTGCCACGCGATCGGCTCCGCCCGTTTGGCGCGCGACAGCCGCACCGAGGCAATAATCGTGCCTACCAGTCCGATGACGAACAGCCCGGCGGAGATCCCCACCCACGGACCAAAGGAGCTGCCGCTGTCGTGGCCGAAGGCCAAGCGGGGTTCGATGAATCCGTTGACCTGCCCTTCGGTCGTGATGATGTAGTCACCCTCGGTGGAAATGTCGGCTATCCAGACCCGGCGGTGGATGTCGTTGTTGACCGACGTTGTGGTGCCGTCATTTTCGATGACCTTCGGATTGGGAACGCCGGGGGGCGGGTCGATGTCCAGTCCGAGCCGTGGCACCGGCAGCCCGCCGCCAGAGGAATTGCCGACAGTCACCGTGTGGAAGTTGACGGTGACCTGCCCGGCGGGCAGATGCAGCTTGGCCGTACCCGGGATCGGCACTTCGCCATAGGCGTTGTACTTGTCAAAGACGAAGGCGCCGAGCACCAGGGTGAGAACGAAGCCGATGACCGATGCGATCATCACTGCTATGGCGGCGGTCAGCGAAATCTTCGCACCCCGTCTGCTACTCATGCACGCAGTGTGTCAGAGCGCGCGATGCGCTACCGGCTAAACGCACAGCGCCATTCGCCTTGGGCACGACCGCCGGCAGGAGCAGACTGGGGCTGAGCTCACACCGGAAGAGGAGTGACATCCATGGCCCCCGATCTCGTCGCGACCGTGCCCGATCTGTCTGGAAAGCTGGCCGTCGTCACCGGCTCCAACAGCGGGCTGGGCTTCGGATTGGCGCGTCGGCTGTCGGCGGCGGGCGCCGATGTCGTCATGGCGATCCGTAACCGCGCCAAGGGCGAAGCCGCGATCGACGAGATTCGCGCAACCGTTCCCGATGCCCGCCTGACCATCAAACCGCTCGACCTTTCGTCGCTGGCCAGCGTCGCCGCCCTCGGGGAGCATCTCAACGCCGAGGGGCGGCCGGTCGATATTCTGATCAACAACGCCGGCGTGATGACGCCGCCGAAACGCGACACCACCGCCGACGGATTCGAATTGCAGTTCGGCAGTAATCATCTCGGCCATTTCGCGCTCACAGCGCATCTGCTGCCGCTGCTGCGCGCCGCTCGGGGCGCGCGGGTCGTCTCGCTGAGCAGCCTCGCCGCCCGCCAGAGTGGTCGCATCCATTTTGACGACTTGCAATTCGACAAGTCCTATGCGGCCATGCAGGCGTACGGGCAATCGAAGCTGGCCGTCCTGATGTTCGCGCGTGAGCTGGATCGTCGCAGTCGCGGCGCCGGTTGGGGCATCGTCTCGAACGCGGCCCACCCCGGCTTGACCAAAACCAACCTGCAGATCAGCGGCCCCTCGCGTGGGCGCTCAAAACCGGCGTTGATGGAGCGGCTTTACACGACGTCGTGGCGGCTCGCGCCGTTCCTGTGGCAGGAGATCGACGAAGGAATTCTTCCCGCCCTCTACGCGGCAACCTCGTCGCAGGCCGAGGGTGGCGCCTTTTACGGGCCGCGCGGCATCTACGAGTTCGCCGGCGGCGGTGTCGCCCCCGCCAAGGTGCCTGCCCGCGCCCGCGACGAGGCCGCCAGCCAGCGGCTATGGGACATCTCCGAGCAGCTCACCGGGACCAGCTACCCCGAGCAGAACTGACGCTGGCAGCAGCCCCCCGTTTGGACCCTTGGGCATCGGGTAGCCCTCGCAAAGCGCCAAGAAAAGGCCGCAACGAGGTGGGAGGGTCATGAGCGAGGACGAAAAAGACCAGAAAAAGACGCCTGAGCCGAGCGACGAAGGCACAGAGGGCGACGACAAAGACCAGAAAGAGACGCCTGAGCTGAGCGACGAAGGCAGAGAAAAGGTCGATGACATGCAGAAGGCCTACGACGACGACAGGCCGACGGCGGTACTGCCCGGCACGGACAACACGATCACCGGCGTTGCGATCAACGAGTGGCTGGACGACGACGGTAACCCGAAGTTCGGCAAGGACGAGCAGAAAAGCAAGGACGAGCCGCAAGAAGACAAGGACAAGCAGCAAGAACCAGCCGGCTAGCGTCCGGGCCCCGGCTGCGGGAACAGCCGACCGCCTGGTCCCCGCGGGAACAACCGCGGGCGGTCCGGCCGCTGCGGTTCCTGCGTTGTGGTTGTGGTCGTCGTCGGTGCTTCGGTTGTCGTTGTCGTTGTCGTCGTTGGGTTTTCGGTTGTTGTCGACGGAGCCGTGCTGGTTTCCGGCTCGGTCGATGACGGCGGGTTGGTCGTCGGCGCCTGGGTTTCACTGACGGTGGACGTAGCCGGCGCAGGCGTCGTGCTCACGCTGGGAGCCGGATTGCTCGGAGCGGTGCCCGAGGTGTGCCGCAGAGTGATCATGACTCCGGCCCCGATGGCAAGCACCGCCAGCGCAGTACCGAGCGCCACCACCACGGGACGGCGGTACCAAGCGTCGGCCGTGACAGCCGCTATCACGGGTTCGGGAGTAAGGTCCCGGCGTGCTCGTGGACCTGCCGACGCGAGCGCACCGCTGCCCGCCTCGTCGGGGTATTCGCCGGGACGGATCGGCATGATGCCCGAATCGTCGTCCGCCTCCGACCAGGCCAGTGCCGGTGCGACGTTAGTTGCCTGAGGGATGTCCGCGACCGTCATCGCATCGAGCGCCGATCCGGCCGCGGTCGGCGCCAGCGCGGTCTCGCTGTCACTCGGCCCCCGCGCGGCCCGCAGCGCCGCACCAACCGCTGCGGTCAGCTGTGGCCGCGGCGCGGTGATCACCAGTGCACCGGAGTGCTCCGACAAGCTTCTGGTGACCAGCGGGATACTGGCGCCCCCACCCACGGACGCAATCGCGGCCAAATCAGTCGGGCGAATTCCATTGCGTTCCAGCACTTCATGCATAAAACCGATAAAGCCATCCAGCGGCTCACGGATCGCATCCTCGAGTTCGGCCCGGGCCAGCAGGATGTCACCGCTATAGCCGGGCACCTCGGCCGTCAACTCGGTCTCCATCATCGACGAGAGCCGCTCCTTGGCGTACCGGCAGGCGGTCCGCAACCGGTTCAGCGAGCCGATCGCCGAGGTTGCCGACGTGTCGAAAGAACCGGCCGACGAGAGATCGCCGACGATGTGGGTCAGCAACGCTTGATCGATCCGATCACCGGAGAATTCTTCAGTTCGCACGGCGGAGGCGATGGCCTGGTAGCCGTTCGACGCGTCGACCAGGCTGAGGGTCGCCCCGGACCCGCCGAAGTCACACACGGCGACGATTCCGCTGTTCGGCACGCCCGGGTTCGCCTGCAAGGCAAACAGCGCCGCCGTGGAATCCGGAATCAGAACCAATCGCCCGCGCGACCATTCGGACACTCGACTCAGAGCGACCTGCACGGAGTCCACCGCTGCGGCATCCCAATGCGCGGGATGGGTGACGGCGACCGCATCCGGCAGTGCTCGCCCGTCGGTGGCGGTATAGGCGATCGCCCGTAACGCGTCGGCGATCAGAGTCTCGCTGCGATGCGTGGTGTTGTCAGCCGCCGGGATACCGGCGGGATCCCCCACCCGGTCAACGAAATCGCTGATCACCAGCCCGGGCTCGTCGAGCTTCGAATTTTCCGTCGGCAGACCCACTTCGGGTGGACGCTGGCGATACAGCGTCAGCACCGGCTTGCGGATCACCGCCCGATCGGCGGTGACCGCCGCCAGGTTGGTGGCCCCTATCGAAAGGCCTAACGCCGAGCGTTCGCCGTCAGCCATGTCGTCTCATTCCGCGCATCGGCCACCAACTTATCGCCCGCTGCACCACTGCGTGGCAGCCACGCTGTCCGGCCGGCGTTCAACGAATCGTGCCGACGCCCGCGATCAGCGGCAGATCCAGCGGCGTGACCCAGCCCGGCGGCAGATCGTTGACGGCCGGAACCGCGTTGAGCGCCCGCAATCCGGTAGCCAGGCAACCGGCGGCCGCGGCGTCTCGTCCGGATCCGTCGGTGAACCGGAACGCGGTCTCCTGCGAGATACTCGGGGTTCCTTCGATGTCGACGCGATAGACGTCGTCCTTGGTGCCGGCCGGCCAGTCCGGTGCCGCGTCCAGACCGATGCGGTTGACATGCTCGAGTTGGATGCGGGTCTGACCCTGGTACACACCGTTGATGGTGAAACGGACCGCGGCAACGTGTCCCGCCGGGATGACACCCTTGGCCGTCTTGCGCTCGTTGGGCGTCACCCATTTGTCCCACGTCGTGGTGATCTCGTCGAGCATGATGCCGGCGGCGTGCGCGATCATCGGCACGGTGGCACCCCACGCAAAGACCAGAACGTCACGGTTTTCCAGCATCGGCCGGAACTCGGGCTCACGCCCGATACCCATCTCGACCTCGTAGTCGCCCTCGTAGTTGGTGTAGTCCAGCAGCTCCGACGCCCGGACCGTACGTACTTCCGAACACAGGCCCATCAACGTCATCGGGAACAGGTCGTTGGCGAAACCCGGGTCGATGCCGGTGGTGAAGCACGAGGACTCGCCCAGCTCGCATGCCTCGGTGATCGGCTGGATCCAGTTCGGCGGGTTGAGATGCATCGTCGGCCACACCCACGGCGTCATCGCGGTCGAGCACACATCGATGCCCGCGCGCAGGAAGCGCGTCATCAACGCGATGTTCGCGTCGGCGTGCGCCGCGGTCGGGCCGTAGTGC
The DNA here is from genome assembly GCF_049278535.1 of Mycobacterium sp. Taxonomy (GTDB): domain Bacteria; phylum Actinomycetota; class Actinomycetes; order Mycobacteriales; family Mycobacteriaceae; genus Mycobacterium. Next base: position 22,845 of record NZ_JBAPMI010000348.1, read on the forward strand.
ACCAGTGCGTCGGGCTGTAACGCGATCAGCGCGTCGACGTCGTCGGTGGCGGCCACTCCGACCGGGCCGGACAGCCCGCAGATCTCGCCGACGTCGCGGCCGACCTTCTGCGGGTTACTCACACCGACGCCGACCAGTTCGAATTCAGGATGTTTGACGATCTCGGCGATCACCATCCTGCCGACGAAGCCGGTACCCCACACAACGACCCGTTTAGCCATGCGCCACCTTCCGATCGAGAGTCCCGGTTCACCCTAGGCGCGGCTGCGGTCGGCCTTCCTCCGAAACCGGAAAGTCATCCGCTCGAGCAGTCGGTCGCGCAGCGCCATGGTGTGAAAAAGCACAGCGGAGATGTGCGCGGCGATCACGGCCACCAGGGTGTACGCGATCACCGAATGAGCTTGGCGCAGAACCCAAAACACCTGCGCATCGAAGGGGGCGATCCGGGGCAGGTGAAGGCCGCCGAACACGACGACCGGTCCCCCGGCTGCCGAGATCATCGCCCAACCGATCAGCGGCTGGAGCAGCAGCAGCGCGTACAACAACTTCTCGGACAACCCCACGACTTTGCCTTCCAGCGCGCCGATCGTCGACGGCCACACAGGTGGGTGGTGAGTCAGCCGATTGATGACGCGCACCACCATCACCAGCAGGATGAGTGCGCCCAGCGTCTTGTGCGCCATGACCAGCGTCCCATGTCCGCTGACCGAGTTGACCATGACGAAGCCGACAAACAGGGCGGCGAACACCAGAACAGCGGTCAGCCAGTGCAGGATTCGGCTCAGCCAGGTGAACTTTTTGACCTCGGGTGTGTTGGTCACAGCGTGTTCTCCCCTGTGCGGCGGCGGTACGACGCGGCGTACACGGCCGACCGCGCACTCAGCAACGGATCGTCGGACGGTTCGATGCCCGGCGGCAGCACCAGTGGGTCGAAATTGATGTCGCGGGCATTGCCTTTGGCGTCGGTGCTGACCGAGTCCAGCGTGAGCACTCCCGCGTCGATGGTGCGGCGATCGGCAGGCCACGGCAGGGTCGCGTCGTGGGTCGGATCGTCCCGCGTCCCGATCGTCAGAACAAGACGCCAGCGCAGTGGGCCGGCGCGTAGTTGGCGGACGAGTGGATCGAACAGCGCATTGGGTCCCGACGTCGGCGAGAGCGCCCGCTGCAGCGGATTCAGCTTCCACCGCACCGGGGTTCGTACACCGGATCGGCTGACAAAGTAGAAAGCGTTCAGTCCGCTGAACACGCTGTCGGCGAAACCTGGTGTCGGCGGGTGTTGTTTGAGGATGGTCATGGCACGTGCTGCCGGCGGGTGGGCGGCGTAGAACCGCGTCATCGCCGTCGGATCGGGTTTGCCGGTAGCCGGGACGATAGCGGTGGCGACCAGCCGGTCGTAGATGCTCTGCGGCGAGTCATCAGGGAAGACAGGAAGATTCAGCATCGCCGTTCGCCACTGCTGGCTACTGGGGAATCCGAACGCGAGGCCGAGCCCACGCCCCCCGGCGGGTGCGTCAGCGGTGTGCGGGTTGCCGCCGGCCGCCGAGAATCGACCACGCACCGGGGTGCGGCCGGGTGCGAACACCGCTGCCTTCGACAACTCTTGGCCGTTGCCGTTGCTGTCGAACCAGCCCACGACGGACACCCCTTTGGCGTGGTTGGTGCGGTACCCCCGATGCCGTCCGAAAGCGTTGTTGAAGGCGTCGAGGAAGGCCCCCGGCGTCAATCGAGACGGGCCAAGCCAGTTGTTCGCGGCCAGAAACGCGCCCAGGTCCGCGGCCAGGAAGACGCCGATAGCGGCGGCGGCGCGCAGCACGTCGCGCCGCCCGGGGCGTGCCGTGCCCCAACGTCCGGGCGGTTCGGATGGATCGGCCATAGATGAGCTCCTTCGCTACTCGCCGGCACGGCTTTACTGCGTGCCACGACAATTCTTGGGCATCGGTTCAATTGCGGCACATCGGAACTTGGCATTTGGAGAAAAGCCCTGAAAACCGACCCACGCGACTGGCCGAAGCGACACGATGTATGACCATGACCAAGCAGTCGATCTTTGTTGCGGCACTCACCGCGTTCGCGGCCACGGTAGGGCTTGGCGGCGCGGCACACGCGGACCCGGGGACCCAGGTGACATACCAGTTGAGCGGTAGCACCCCGGTCGCCGACTACATCTCGTACCAGGCGAACGATGGCCAGATCCAGCAAGCCCACGTGCCACTGCCGTGGAAGACGCAATTCAACGTCGCCACCTCCAAGGTGTTCGTCATCAGTGCGCAGGGCCCCGGCTCGATCACTTGCACGATCCTGGTGGACGGCAACGTGGTCAGCCAGGCGACCGCGAACGGGGCGCCCGCCCGCACCGTCTGTTCGCACTGACCGGGTTACAGCGGCCTGCGGGGCTTCGGCGGCGGGTAGACGACACGCCCGATGCTCGCCGACAACCAGCCGATAGCCCAGCCGCCGAAAAACACCGCAAAGGTGTGCCGGGTCCCCTCGCCGGCCTCCGTCCACACCGCAGCCAGGACGATCGACCACACTACCGCGCAGGCGATGCTGTAGCCGAGGTATGTACCTGAGTACTTGCGCAACAATCGAACTCGTTCAATCAACCCGGAACGGATCAACGACATCCGGGCACGCCGTGGAAGTTCGTCCTCACCGTGCGTGTCGTCCAGCATGGCGACCAACTCCTCGCCGTAGCGGCGGCGCCAGGCCGCCGGGTACCACCGCATGACGCGCCGGGCGTCGCGGGGATTCATCGGGCCAAGCCCGGGTTGGGCAGGTGCAATGCGATGCCGAGCCGACGGGCGCCCTCGGCCGCGATAGCCCCGAGACTACGTACCGCCGTGGTCAGTTCGGCGCGTCCCGCAGCGGTCAACTGATACGGGCGCCGTCTTTCGTCGTGGCCCACCGGCTCGATCAAGCCGTGCTCCTCCAGTGACGTGATCGCCCCGTACAAGGTTCCCGGGCCCAGTGTCACGCCGGCGAACCGCTCGATATCGCGTGCCAGTGCGTAACCATGCTTAGCGCCCGAGGCGAGGCTTGTCATGATCAGCACTCCCGGGTCATTTCGCCTGCCCAGCTTTCGGGCCGGACCAGAACGACGCGCCATGTGGGCGAGCTTAGTACGTTTAGCGTAGTACGCCAAGCGTAATATCTCGATTGGCCGCGACCGGTTTAGGCTCTCGGCTACAGCCCGCTCAACGACGAGGACGGCCGACATGGGTATTGCCACCCGGACGAACGGCGCTGCTCCGCCTGACATTGCACTTGCCGACATAGACCTCGGCACTTGGGATTTCTGGAGCCTTGACGACGATCAGCGTGACGGGGCGTTCACCACACTTCGGCGCGAGGCGCCGATCTCGTTCTGGGCAGAACCCGTGCAAGAAGGATTCGCCAAGGGCGACGGGCACTGGGCCATCACCGGGCTCGACGACGTGTTCTACGCGAGCCGTCACCCTGAGATCTTCAGCTCAAGCCCCAACATCACCATCAACGACCAGACGCCAGAAGTCTCAGAATATTTCGGCTCGATGATCGTGCTCGACGACCCGCGGCACCAACGGCTGCGTTCGATCGTCAGCCGGGCGTTCACCCCGAAGGTGGTGGCGCGCATCGAGACATCGGTGCGCGAGCGGGCCCGTCGGCTGGTCGCCGATTTGGTCGCCAAACACCCCGACGGCGCCGGCGAGGCGGTCAGCGAGTTGGCCGGGCCGCTGCCGCTGCAGGTCATCTGCGACATGATGGGCATCCCTGAGGAAGACCATCAGCAGATATTTCACTGGACCAACGTCATCCTCGGCTTCGGCGATCCCGATCTGACGACGGAATTCGACGAGTTCGTTCAGGTTTCGATGGACATCGGTGCCTACGCCAGCGCGCTGGCCGAGGATCGCCGGGTCAATCACCACGACGATCTGACGACGAGTTTGGTGGAGGCCGAGGTCGACGGCGAGCGGCTGACATCGGCCGAGGTCGCGTCGTTCTTCATCCTGCTGGCAGTGGCCGGCAACGAGACGACCCGCAATGCGATCAGCCATGGGCTGGTGGCGCTGACCCGCTATCCCGAGCAGCGACAGACGTGGTGGTCCGACTTCGATGCCCTGTCACACTCGGCCGTCGAGGAGATCGTGCGATGGGCCTCGCCGGTGGTTTACATGCGGCGCACGCTCACCCACGATTTCGATATGCACGGCACCAAGCTGGCGGCCGGCGACAAGGCCACCCTGTGGTACTGCTCGGCCAACCGCGACGAGTCAAAGTTTGCTAACCCGTGGATGTTTGACGTAACCCGCGACCCCAATCCACATGTCGGGTTCGGCGGCGGCGGCGCGCACTTCTGCTTGGGCGCCAACCTGGCCCGCCGCGAGATCAGGGTCATGTTCGAGGAACTGCATCGCGAGATACCCGATGTCGTCGCGACCGCCGAGCCCGCACGGTTGCTGTCACCGTTCATCCACGGCATCAAAACCCTGCCGATCGCGTGGACGCCGCCGAGCTGATTCCCGCCCGGCGTTGAACGCGCGCCCGGCGCGCGCGGACCGACAAGATGAAAATTGTCCGGTTCGTACCGCATGATGTGCAGGTGTTTGGGCTCGTCGTCATCGTTGTGCTGTTCGCCATCGTCATTGTGGGCACGGTGCTGGGCCGGCGCTACCGCGTCGGTCCACCGCTTCTGCTCATCGGGCTCGGTGCACTGCTCGGTTTGATTCCGCGGTTTGGCCACGTGCGGCTCGATGGCGAAATCGTGCTGCTGCTGTTCTTGCCGGCAATTCTCTACTGGGAAAGCCTGAACACCAGCTTTCGTGAGATCCGCGCCAACCTGCGCGTCATCGTTCTGCTCAGCATCGGTTTGGTGATCGCCAACGCGGTCGCGGTGTCGTGGACGGCACGGGTGTTGGGGATGGAATCACACGCGGCCGCGGTGCTGGGCGCCGTGCTCTCCCCCACCGATGCCGCGGCTGTCGCCGGTCTTGCGAAGCGGCTGCCGCGCCGCAACCTCACCGTCTTGAAAGCGGAAAGCATCATCAACGACGGAACTGCGCTCGTCCTGTTCGGCGTGGCGGTGTCCGTCGCGATGGGCGGTACGCCGGTGGGCCCGATCGACTTGACCGTCCGATTCATCCTGTCCTATCTCGGCGGCATCGCCGCCGGCCTGCTCATCGGCGGCGCTGTGACGCTGACCCGGACGCGGCTCGACGCGCCGCAAGAGGAAGCCGCGTTGAGCCTGCTGACCCCATTCGCCGCGTTCCTACTCGCCAACGCAATTGGTTGCAGCGGCGTCGTCGCGGTCCTGGTGTCGGCTCTCATGCTCGCCTATGCCTCGCCGCGGGTGATCCGGGCTCGGTCCCGTTTGGTGTCGTTCGCGTTCTGGGACATCGCGACATTTCTGATCAACGGCGCGCTGTGGGTGTTCGTCGGTGTGCAACTGCCTGGCGCCGTTCGCGGAGTCTCCCGGGTCGACGGCGGCATTCACCACGCTCTCGGCATGGCCGTCGCCGTCACCGTCGTGGTCGTCGTGACACGGCTTGTCTGGGGCGAAGCCACCACGATGTTGATCCGCGCCGTGGACCGACGCGAGGCGCAGCGTGCCCGGAGGGTGGACTGGCGCCAACGCATGGTGTCGGGTTGGGCCGGATTCCGCGGAGCCGTATCGCTTGCCGCCGCGCTAGCCGTCCCGCTCACCACCCGCAGCGGCGCACCCTTCCCCGACCGCAACCTGATCATCTTCGTGGTGTCGTTCGTGATTCTCACGACCGTCCTCGTGCAGGGCAGCACCCTGCCCGCCGTCGTGCGTTGGGCCCGGATTCCCGAAGACGAGGCGCACGCCGAGGAGTTGCGGCTGGCGCGCTGCTACGGCGCGCAGGCCGCCCTGGATGCGTTGCCGCTGGTTGCCGCCGAGGTCGGCGTCAGCGAAGACCTGCAGAACCGCCTGAACGCGGAATACAAACAACATGCTGCGCTGGTCAAGACCAGCGGCGACGGCTCCGCGCCCAACGCCGCGGAGGAGCGCAGCGATTTGATCCGCCAGGTGCGTCTCGGCGTGCTCGAACACAAGCGCCGTGCCATCACCGAGCTTCGCGATCAGCGGCGCATCGACGACATCGTCCTGCTCGAGCTGCAGGAGTCGATGGATCTGGAGGAGGCGCGGTTGCTGGGGCCATCGGGCCCCGACTAGCCGAATCGATTACCGCGCAGCCACTTTCGCGACGATCTGGTTGGCGATGTCGACCGCGGAGTTTGCCGGGTTGGCGCTGCAGGTGTTCACGTCGACGATGACGTTGTTCTTGACCGCCAACGCCCGACCGCAACCCCACCCACCGGTTTTTGCTTCTTGCTGCGTCGAAATCGTGCTCAACGCGCCGTTGTCATCAGATATCGGCCCGACAATCCACTGCGTTCTGGACTGGGTGTGGGTGTACTGGTGGCACGCCGGCCAGCGCAGGCCTGACGCGATGAAGAAAGAGCGAGCCTGTTTGGCGGTGGGAAACAGCACCACCGCCTGCTCGGCATAGTGGGTGAAATTGTTGCCGTCGTTGAGTGCCTGGTCGCGCTCGGCGGTGAAACCGCTGTTGGCGTAAACGGGGGCTTGCGCCGAACCATCGATGGCCAGGCATTCGCTCGGCTTCATGGTGGCGCTGTCGTCAGACATCGCGTCGTGCTTCTTGATGACCGCCATGTCGGTCGCCCCCATCAGCGGGTTGATCTGGGCAGGGGTGAGCAACATCGATTCGAGTTCACGCTCGACGACAGGGCGCGGGATCAGCGACGTGACCGTCGTCGTCGAGTTCGTACCGGCTTGATTGCTGCTGTCGCATCCCGCGACGAGCATCCCGACGGCGGCCGCGGTAACCGTGGCCACGAAGTGGCGCATTCGCTTCTTCCTCATCCCCGTCGTAACCCCCGCCCGAGCGCGGCGCGATGACCACGCGGCGTTGCCGATCAGAGGCCGCGACGTCAACCCTACCGCGCGATGCGACCAGTAATACCAGGGCATTAGAGCAATTTTAGGCTGCCCTCAGCGATTCCAGATAGAGCAGAGGTGATTTGCGGGATACCCAACCGTCGACAGGCCCAATCGCGCCGAAAGCTCCTCGCTCGAGCCGTGAGTGAGTACCGTCGAGCCGTGTCCCTTCGGCGAGAAAGCCCGCTTCGTGGTCGACGACTGCGCACGCATGAGGCGTTGATGGAGCGCGCCCTGATGAGCCCAGCCGGCTATCAGTTCCTGCTCCACCTGGCGCCACGCATCGACAAAGCGGTGATCCCAAGGACCAACGGCCGTCTCAGCTCGGCGGGTCTGGACAAAGTCGGGCTCGTCACCACCACCGGAGCGAAGTCAGGGCAGCCGCGGACCCAACCGCTGGCGCTGCTGGAAGAGTCCGACGGACTGCTCGCGATCGGCTCGAACTACGGTCGCGCTTCCCATCCGGCTTGGACGGCGAATCTACTGGCGCACCCCGAGTGCACGGTCGAATTCAAGGCTCCCCCCGCGCAATACCGAGCCGAACTGCTGACCGGCGATGCCCGCGCCGCGGCGTGGGCCGCAGCTGCCGACTTCTACGCGGGTTACGAGCGCTACCGGACCAGCTGCGCACCGCGCGAGATCAGGGTGTTTCGCCTCCGTCCCACCGCCTGAAACCCGGCGATCTGCGGTGTTCACGGCTTGTTCAGTTACTCGTCAGTGTTAGATCGTTGAGCGCACACGAGCGCCGGTTTCGCTGGCTACATGCGCGTTGTCCAGGTCGCCAATTTCTACGGGCCTCGTTCCGGCGGCCTTCGCACCGCCGTCGACCGATTGGGTGCGGAATACTGCGCCGCGGGCCACGAGGTGTTCCTGATCGTTCCCGGGCGGCACACCGAACACACCGAACTCTCCACCGGCGTCGTGCGAATGACCGTGCCCGCCAAGCTGATTCCATTCACTGGCGGATACCGAGCCGTGTTACCGGGCCCGGTGCGGACGCTGCTGAAAGCACTGCGACCCGACACGCTCGAGGTGTCTGACCGGCTCACGCTGAGGTCGCTGGGGCGCTGGGGCCGCGACCACGGCGCGAGGGCGGTGATGATCTCCCACGAGCGCCTCGATCGCCTTGCGGGCCAAGTACTTCCGCGCCGCACCGCACGAAAGTTCGCCGACTTCGCCAACCGGCGTACCGCCGCCAACTATGACACCGTGGTGTGCACCACCGGTTTTGCCCGCGAGGAATTCGACCGCATCGGCGCGACGAACACCGTCACCATTCCGCTCGGCGTGGACCTGGAGACGTTCCACCCGTCGCGGCGCTCCGCGCTTGTCCGTCAACGCTGGGCTGCACCGAACCAGATATTGCTGGTGCACTGTGGACGGCTGTCGGTGGAGAAGCGGGCCGACCGCAGTATCGACGCGGTTGCCGCGTTGTGCGATGCCGGCGTGCAGGCCCGTCTGGTCGTGGTCGGTGACGGCCCGCTGCGGGCCAGGCTGCAACGCCAGGCCGCGCGATTGCCGATCGATTTCACCGGTTTCATCTCCGATCGGCACAGCGTCGCCGAGTTGCTGGCGTCAGCCGATGTCGCGCTGGCTCCCGGGCCGCACGAAACCTTCGGGTTGGCCGCGCTGGAGTCGCTGGCCTGCGGGACGCCGGCGGTGGTCTCCCGCACGTCGGCACTGGGCGAGATCATCACCGCCGACAGCGGCGCGCTGGCCGACAACAATCCGTTGGCGATCGCCGAGGCGGTCACCGCGATCGTCAGCCGACCCGAGGAGCAGCGCCGTGCCAGTGCCCGGCGTCGCGCCGAGATGTTCACCTGGCAGCGAGCCGCCGTCGGCATGCTGACCACGCTGGGGGCCGCATCGTCGGACAACGACCCCGGCGATTCTCAGCACACCGCCTAGCTGCCGCCACCCTGTTGGCCGGGGCCGGCAGGCCCCACCTGACCGGTCAGCGGGTTGACCTGGACTGTCATCGGCCCGCCGGCCTGTTGCCGTCCCTGTGCTGCACGTTGCTGCGCCGCTTGGGCGAGGGCGCTGACCATTTGGTTGTTCTTCGCCATCTCGCGGCGATCCTCGTCGGACAGCTCGTAAAACGACCACAGACCCCACGCGGCGGGCCGGACGTAGACCGTCACCTTCTGGTGTCGACGCTTGTTCGCCGTCAACACCGCGGGGACGGGCACAACTCGGTCCAGGGTCGCGGAACTGACTAGTTCCTGGGCGATCTTCTCCGTATCCACCCCGTCTTGAAGTTCGTAGACCAAGGACTGGTGAGGTGTGTGGGATGGGCCCTGGAGGGCCAGGAACCACGCCATCCGCGTCTCCTTCGCTCGTGATTGTCAGCGCAACTGTAGAGGACGCAGTCAGTTCCGCGGCTGGAATGCCACCGGCGCTCGGCGATCGCCGCAGTGGCGATCGCCATTGCGGGAACGGCTAATTGGTGTCGGGGAAAGCGACCTGGCTGGCCGGTGCGCCGCGGGCAACCACCACCGGCATCGACGTCGAAGAATTTGTCTGCAGGATCGTCTGCACCACCTCGATGAGATCCTCGACCGGCATTAACTTGCCGGGCATGCAGCCACCCGACACCCACAGCGGATAGGCCTTCATCGCCAAGTCCATGTCCCAGCCGGCGTTCATCCCGGTTGCCGCATCGCCCTGACCGCCGGCGCATTCCCCGACGATCAGGGAGGTGAAGCCGACGTCGGGATGCTCGGCCCGCCAGGCTTCCACGAGCCTTTCCAGCGCAGCCTTGCTGACGCCATACGCGCCAAGAGCGGGCCACGGCGGCCCGAACGTGCCGGCGTCGGAAGAGAGGTAGACCGCCTTGCCCGCCGACGACGTCAGGTGCGAAATCGCCGCCGCCGTCGCCAGCGACGCGCCGATGACATTGGTGTCGAAAATGCGCCGCCACGTGTCGGCGCCGGTGTCGACCATGCGAACCAGCGGGCTGATCGCGGGTGTGTAGATGAGGTTGTCGATGCCGCCCAGCGCTCCGGCGGCCTGATCGAACGCCGACCGGCACGACTGCTCGTCGGTGACATCACATTCGATGGCGACCGCGCCGGATCCAGCTTCCTCGGCGGCGGCCTCGATCCGCTCGCGGCGCCGGGCGAGCAACGCAACCTGCTGGCCGCGCTTCGCAAGGCCGACCCCGATGCAACGCCCAAGGCCACTCGACGCCCCAACGACCACTGTCCGTGACATATTTGCCCTTTCTTGTAACGCACCCCGTTGCAGCCACAGCGTATCCGCCGCCGGGTCGGCCTTCTATAGCGCAGCCGATACCGCTGCAGTCCGGCCGTTAAATCCGGATTGCCAGACGCCGGATCCGGATAGTTGGCGGAGCGTGAATTTGTGAGTTTAAGCACGTTTAGGACGGGCTAATCGCAGCTCACATATGAGGGTTCTGGTGCGACGAGCGCACCGAATAAGGGTCGATGAAGTGGGGCACTGATTATGAATTCTTTCGCCGTAGCCGAGATTGCCTACGACGAGCGCGACTACGACAACTGGCTGGCCACGCTGACCCAGGCGTCAGCCCGGCTTGATGTCCTACAAACCGTGGTCAACGAGCTCGGACGGCTGTGCGACCGCGAAGACGTGGTCCAGAGCTGGCAGGTGATGGAGGTGCTGCACAGGCACGGCGCAATCACCTGAGCGCCCGACTGTCGCGGTCAGTACCGTGAACTAGATGAAGTATCTGGACGTCGACGGCATCGGCAGAGTCAGCCGGATCGGGTTGGGGACCTGGCAGTTCGGGTCACGCGAGTGGGGCTACGGCGACGGATACGCCGCAGGGGCAGCCCGCGACATCGTCCGTCGCGCACGTGCCCTGGGCGTCAACTTCTTCGACACCGCCGAGGTGTACGGGCTCGGTAAGAGTGAGCGAATCCTCGGCGAGGCGCTCGGCGACGAACGCGACCAGGTTGCGGTGGCCAGCAAGATCTTTCCCATCGCGCCGTTTCCCGCCGTGGTGAAGCAGCGTGAGCGCGCCAGCGCGCGGCGGCTGCAGCTGGAGCAGATCCCGCTGTACCAGATTCACCAGCCCAACCCGGTCGTTCCCGACTCGGTGATCATGCCGGGCATGCGTGAGCTGATCGACAGCGGCGCCATCGGCGCTGCCGGAGTCTCGAATTATTCGCTGTCTCGGTGGAAGCAGGCCGATGCCGCACTCGGGCGACCGGTGATCAGCAACCAGGTGCATTTCTCACTCGCGCACCCGCAGGCACTCAAGGGCATGGTCCCCTTCGCCGAGCAGAACAACCGTGTGGTGATCGCCTACAGCCCGCTGGCGCAGGGACTTCTGGGCGGCAAGTACGGCGTCGATAACCGGCCCGGCGGCGTTCGCACGATCAACTCGCTGTTCGGTACCGAGAACCTGCGCCGCATCGAGCCGCTGCTTCAGACGTTGCGCGATGTCGCCGCGGATGTCGACGCGAAGCCGGCGCAGGTGGCGCTGGCGTGGCTGATCAGCCTGCCCAACGTCGTCGCCATCCCGGGGGCATCGAGTGTCGAGCAGCTCGAATTCAACGTCGCCGCAGCCGATATCGAGCTGAGCGCCGATTCCCGCGAGGCACTCACCGACGCGGCCCGCAATTTCCGGCCGGTGTCCACGAGGCGTTTCCTAACCGACACACTTCGGGAGCGGATCGGCCTGCACTGAGCTCTGCTAGTGCAAGCTCACCAGCTGATCAACCGAATCGTAGGGCAGTTCGCCGTCCACGACGGCCGTGATCGTCATGGCGTTCAACGTGATTGAGCCGTGATGGTTATCCAGGAAAGCGGTATCGGCCGCGTCGCGGCCGGTTGCGATACGCACCATCGACTGCCGAGGTGCCAAACACGTAGCGTCGACGACGCGCCACTCCCCGTCGACGTATGCCTCGGCGACGGCGTGAAAGTCCATCGGGTCACACCCCGGCGCGTACACCGCCGCGAGGCGGGCGGGCATCTGCAGTGCCCGCAACATGGCGATCACCAGGTGGGCGTAGTCGCGGCACACCCCCGCACCGGCCAGCAAGGTGTCGGCGGCGCCGTCGATCGGATCACTGGATCCCGGAACGTAAAGCAGTCGGGTGCCCACCCACGCCGAGACTTTCTCGAGCAACGTCGCCGAGTCGGCATACTGCGCGAACTCGGTGGCGGCGAACCCGAAGAACTTGTCGGATTCGGCGTAGCGACTCGGACGCAGATAGGTGATCAGGTCGATGTCGCGAACTGGCGCCGGCGCGGCTTCGCCTGCGACTGTAGCCGAGTACGACAGGCTGACCGCTCCCTCGCCGACATCGATCGCATGAATCCGGGTGTCATGCTGTCCGAGAATCTCGCGAGGCTGAAGTAGCTTGCCGTTGAACGTGATTGCGAGAGATTCGTGAATCTCGAGCCCCGGCTGGCGAGCGACGGCGACTTGAAACTCAAGCGTTGTGGGAGCGGTAACCTCGACGTCGATCTGCGCGGCGACTTCGCGGTTGGCGATTGTCGTCGCTGTGCCTCGCGCACCGTCTTTGTGGTGCCGCCATGAGGGCATGCGCGTACCGCCTTTTCGTTGTCGCAGAAATTACGTGCCGAGACAACGTACTGCCGTCGACCAATGTCCTACGAAACGTTGGGCGTACGCCATCGGCTGCGGACTCAACCAGGGCACAAAACCTGCCTGCAGCCTACAGGGGGTCACGCCTGATGCCTGCGTTAGAGGATGTACAGCATCTCCTGGTAGGTGGGTAACGGCCATAGATCGTCGGCGACAACAGCTTCCAACGCGTCGGCAGCGGAGCGGATCGCCGTCATCGCGGGCAGCAGCGCCTCTTGGGCGTGCTTGGCCTCCTCCAATGCGGACTCCGCCGAGTGGTCAGACAAAGCTGATTTCAGCGTTGCCAATCCGGCCTCGAGGTCGGCGAGCGGGCCCGAGACCGCTTCCAGCGCAGTCATGCTGGGCGGCACGCCCGCCGCCTTCAAAGCCAAGACGTTTTGCGCAAGCTGAGTTTGATGGCGGACCGCGGCCGGCAGGATGATCGTCGTACCGATCTCCAGGGCCAGTTTGGCCTCCACCCCGATGGTCAACGCGTACTGCTCCAAGCGGACCTCGTAGCGGCTCTGCAGTTCGCGTTCGCTGAACACACCGTATTTCTCGAACAGTTCGATCGAATCCGGCTTGATCAGCTCGGGAATCGCGTCCAGCGTGGTCCTGAGGTTCGGCAGGCCCCGCTCGGCCGCCTCGATCTGCCACTTCTCCGAGTAGCCGTCGCCGTTGTACACGACGTCGCCATGCTCGGTGATGATTTCGGTGAGCAGCTTCTGCACTGCCTGGTCAAAGTTTTCGCCATCGGCCACGGCCTGCTCGAGAACTGTCGCCATGAAGTCGAGCGAGTCCGCCATGATCGTGTTGAGCACGATCAACGGCACGGCGACGGTCTGCCCGGAGCCGGGCGCGCGGAATTCAAAGCGGTTGCCGGTGAAGGCGAAGGGGCTGGTGCGGTTGCGGTCCCCCGCGTCCGTCGGCAAGTGGGGCAGCGTATCGACACCGATGATCATGGTGCCCTTGCCTTTTGATGATGTCGCCGCGCCCTTGGCGATCTGCTCGAAGACATCGGCGAGCTGTTCGCCGAGGAAGATCGAGATGATCGCCGGCGGCGCCTCGTTGGCGCCCAGGCGGTGGTCGTTGGTGGCCGAGGCGACCGACACCCGCAGCAGACCCGCGAACTTGTGCACGGCCCGGATCACCGCCGCGCAGAACACTAAGAACTGGGCGTTCTCATGCGGGGTGTCACCCGGGACCAGCAGCGAGCCCAAATCCGCGTTGCCCATCGAGAAGTTGACGTGCTTTCCGGATCCGTTGACGCCGGCGAACGGCTTCTCGTGGAACAGACACTCCATGCCGTGCTTCTTGGCGATCGTCTTGAAGACCGTCATTGTCAGCTGCTGGTGATCCGAGGCGATGTTGGCCCGCTCGAACATCGGCGCCAATTCGAACTGGCCGGGGGCCACCTCGTTGTGCCGCGTCTTGGCAGGGATGCCGAGTTTGAACAGTTCCCGCTCGGTGTCCATCATGAAGCCCAGCACACGCTCGGGGACCGCGCCGAAGTAGTGGTCGTCGAACTCCTGGCCTTTCGGCGGCTTGGTGCCGAACAAGGTGCGGCCGGCGTTGATGAGGTCGGGGCGCGCCAGGAAGAAGTGCCGGTCGATCAGAAAGTACTCCTGCTCGGGGCCGCAGAATGACACGACATGGTTGAGGTCTTTGTGACCGAAGAGCTTCAAGACGCGCTCTGCATGCGTACCCATGGCCTGCTGGCTGCGCAGCAACGGGGTCTTGAAGTCGAGTGCCTCACCGGTCATCGAGACGAACACTGTCGGGATGCACAGCGTGTTGCCGTTCGGGTTCTCCAGGATGTAGGCCGGGCTGGTGACGTCCCAGCCGGTGTAGCCGCGAGCCTCGAAGGTGCTGCGCAGCCCGCCGGACGGGAAACTCGAGGCGTCGGGCTCACCCTGGATGAGCGTCTTGCCGGCGAACTCAGCAAGGGTCTGCCCGTCGGAGACGGGTTCCAGGAAGCTGTCGTGCTTTTCGGCGGTCAGGCCGGTCATCGGGTAGAAGACGTGGGCGTAGTGGGTAGCGCCCTTCTCCAGCGCCCAATCCTTCATGGCAGCTGCGACCGAGTCGCCGACCGCGGGGTCGAGCTTCGCGCCCTTGTCGATGGTCGCCACGACGGACTTGTAGACGGCTTTGGGTAGCCGCGCTTGCATCTCCGCCTTGGTGAAGACGCTGGAGCCGAAAACCTGGCCCGGAGTCTCGCCCGGATCGAAGCTGATTGCGGGAGGCGCATAAGCCTCCACATTGTTAATTGCCTGCAGGCGCGCAGCATTGCCGCTCAATAGAGCCCCTATCACCGCGATGCATCGCATCGGATTGCCAGATTGTTGTCCGGCTGACACTAGGGACGATCGGTTCCGGGAATGTTACGTCGCTGTCAAACTCCGATGGCAGCAGTGTTTGCGGGGTCAAGATTGCGTTGCAGTGCACCCCGGCCCCTGACGCCGGCCGGACCCTACCGCTTGAAGCGGCCGGCGAACCCACGCAGCGGCAGGTCGGCGCTGGTCATCAGTCCCGGAGGCGCTGCGACGACGCCGGCGATGGCGGCCAGGGCGGGCATGCCCGTGACGGTCATACCGATCGACGCGAAGTTCGCCGGATCGGACAGATCGACACCAGCTTTCGGGAAGATCATGTGCTTGTTGTAAACACATGGGTCGCCGGTGATCTGGGTGATATAGCAGCCCTTGATATGCCAGCTCGGGTCGGTGTGCGGAGTCATCTGCCACTCCAGATGTGTCTCGACGCGCGGGACGCCGTCCACCATGCCCTGATATTTGATGTAGTTGCCGCCCAGTGACCCCTTGGGCAAGGTGTACCAGCCCAGATCCACGTCTTTGGTGCAGGCGCCGAGCTCGTAGCTGAATTTCACTTCGTCCAGCGGCAGATCGAAGCAGTCCGCCATCATCAAAACGCTGTCGGCGAACACCCTGGTGTATTTCTCCAGCTTCGCCGGGATCGTGGGATCGTCGACCGGCAGGCCGTAGCCGACCTCGATCCAGGTGTCCTTGGAGTGGTGGCATGACACGTCCACGGACTCGATTGTGGTGACGTTCTCGATTTCGGCGACATCAGCCGAACACACCACGCCCAGAATCTGATTGAGCCCCGGGTTCATCCCGGTGCCGTAGAACGAGGCACCACCCTTCTGGCAGGCCTCCTGCAGAACCTGGCTCACCGGCTTACCGGATGGGTGCGGATGGTTGGTATCGCGGTGCCATCCGGTGATCCAGTCGGCGGTGGTCACGATATTGATGCCCGCCTCAAGCACTTTGACGTAGAGGTCCTCGTCGGGGAACACTCCGTGGAACGTCAGCACGTCCGGCTTGGCGGCGATGATCTCCTCGATACTGCCGGTGGCCATCACCCCGTTGGGTGCCACGCCGGCCAGCTCCCCGCTGTCCTTGCCCACTTTGTCTGGCGAATAGCAGTGCACGCCAACGAGTTCCAAATCAGGCCGTAGCGCGATCCGTTTGATCATCTCCGAACCGACGTTGCCGGTGGCAACTTGGAACACGCGGAGCGGTGCATTCATTCGGGTCAGCCTTTCTGAGATGCGGCATACACTTCGGCAGCGGTGCCGCCGATGCCGTCGGGATAAAACTGCTTGGCCCAGTTGCGAATTGCGGTGAAGCCCTCGTATTCAGCGGTCGCCAGGGCGGGCGGGTCCGAGTAGCGCTGGTGCTGCCAGATGTCGATGTCCTGCTCGAACTGGCGGATCACTTCTTCGCCGAATTCACGGGCCTTGGTTTCGGCGCGCTCGGTGTCCTTGCCCGGCGTTCGGCCGATGTAGACCATGAATCGGACGTCGGAGGTGGAGTCGTCCACTGGGGTGATCGCCGAGATGGTGCGGTTGTCGATCATGCCCCAGCTCTTGGTCACCGCGATGCCAAGGCCACCGTTGATGGCTTCCACCCGGCTGTCGATGT
>NZ_JBAPMI010000349.1:0-13732 GCF_049278535.1 Mycobacterium sp.
ATCCCGGTGGGCCCGGCGGCCCCGGCGGACATGACCCGGGTGGTGGTCACGGCGGACACGGCGGCGGCCATGGACCTGGTGGCCCGGGTGGACATGAGCCCGGCGGTCCCGGGGGACCAGGGGGTACCGAACCCGGAGGGCCAGGTGGACATGGCGAGCCGGGCGGACCGGGGCCGGGAGGCCAAGGACCTGAGTCGGGGTCGGGTGCTTCTGGCCCGGATGCCAATGCGCCTGCACCTGACAGCGGCGGGTCCGCTACGGATGGCGGTTCTCCTGCACCTGACGCTGGCGCACCATCCGGCAGCGGCGGGCCGTCCATGGGATCCGACTCTTCGGGCGGAGGCGACACGTCGGGAGGAGCGGCAACCTCGGGTGGCGGTGACTCGTCCAGCGGTGGTGATTCGGGTGGCGGCGGCGACTCAGGCGGTGGTGACTCGGGAGGCGGTGGCGACTCGTAAACGCCTGCGGCTCAAGATGTTTTGACGCCGAGGACTCGGTAGATCTCGTTGCTCATGAGAACGCTTCGGGGGTCGGCGTTGGCTTTGGTCGGGTCGAAATGATTCATCACGTAGGCGTAGCCGATCTTGTTCTCCAGGTCGACGAAACCAAACGATCCACCAAGGCCGCCGTGGCCGAAGATCCACGGATTGGGTCCGTTGACGCAACGCTGGTTGAGCATGTACCCGAAGCCCCAGCCATGGTCGGCGACGCGTCGGCCGAGCACCAGATCCGTCTCCAGGCCGCCCTGCGGAACGCGGATCAGATCCATGTGCGGCCGGCTGAGCAGCCTCTCTTGGGCCAAAGCGTTGTAGAAGGTTGCCAATCCCAGCGCCGACACCTGCCCGTTGGTTCCCGGGAACTCCAGTTCACGCCACAGGTCCAGATCATTGGAGCCGACTTCGTCGTCCGGCGCGAACCCCATCGACACGGCCAGTCCAGCCTTCGGGTGTTCGGCCAGTGAGGTGGGGTAGCCGGGAGCGTTGACGTCGGCCAGCATCTTGCGGATGTGCGGCTTGGCGACCCGATCGGCGCACCGGTGTTGTTCGGCGCGAGGCAAGCCGATGTGGACCTCGGCCCCAAGCGGTTCGGCGATTTCGGTGCGCAGATATTGACCGACGGTGCGACCGGTGACGCGGCGGAACACCTCGCCGAGGATGAACCCGAAAGTGGTCATGTGATAGCCCTGCGCGGTGCCCGGCTCCCACCAGGGTTCGGCGGCGGCCAGCCGTTCGCACACCAAATCCCAGTCGGTGACCTGCGTCCAGTCCATGCGCTGACGCGGCCCGATCACCCCGGACCGGTGACTCATCACCATGCCGAGGGTGATGTCCTCTTTGCCGGCCTGTGCGAACTCGGGCCAATAGCGCGCCACCGGCGCGTTCAGATCGAGCTCGCCGCGCTCGACCAGCTGATGGACGCACGTGCTGGTCAGGCCCTTGGTGCCGGACAGCACAGTGGACAGCGTGTTCACCTGCCACGGCTTGGTGCCGGCCTCATCGGCCGTTCCGGCCCACAGGTTGATCACCAGCTCGCCGTCGACCCAGGCCGCGACAGCCGCGCCAATTTCTTTGCCCTGCACGAAGTTCTGCGTGAACGCGTCGCGCACTCCCTCGAAGCGGGCCGCACATGAGCCGTGAATGACGACCTCGGCCGTGGTGCCTGGGTGCTGAATGGGTCGGCCTCCTCAGCCTCGCCCTGCTGGCCTGCGCGGCCTCCGGCTGCGTCCGCCGGCCGCCCCGGCCGACGTTGGCCTGTTTGGCGTTCACAGCTTAGTCGGCTTCGGTTTCCCGCGCCCGTGTGGAGCGGGCGACGGGAATCGAACCCGCGTAGCTAGTTTGGAAGTTTTATACCCGCCCGAACACAGGTTCGGTAGCCGCGCTGGTCGGAGCCTTCACGTCGCAAGAACATTAACCTGCCAGCGCTTTTGGTCCGGTTGGGGACGGTCTCGGTACGCCATCGGTCCGATCACGGTTCGCCTCCGTTGGCGGTACCAGCGCGGCACGGACGGGCGAGGAGTTTGCAGGCGTCGGCCTTGGCGAACCTCTCGGTAGCCGAGGCGAGCACACGGCTGCGACTCGACTGGGATGCGCCGCTACGTCACGCGACCTTCTATAAGGCCGTCTACCGGCCCGCTGTCCTGCGGGCCAACCGAATTGCGCCGAGCGCGGCGCTACCGCCAGGACTCAAGTTTCACGCCCTCCGGCATACCTACGCGAGCCTCTGTATCGCGGCGGGCCGACCGGCGCTAGAGGTAGCGCGTTTCATGGGCCACGCGAGGCCGAGCACGACGCTGGCGATATACACCCACCTGTTCAACACCGACGACCACGCGGACGCGATGGCCGCTCTCGAGGCTATGGCATCGGCGCGGGCCGATGGGGAGAACGTCATACCACTGCACGGCTAGGTATTCGTACGGGAGTATTCGTGGTGACACCTAATCAATAGCTGGTTTACGCCCAGGGGGCTAGAGATGCAGACCACCGAGAAGCTGCACCTTTCGCCGGTTCACGAGCGACTCCAAATGAGTGTCGTTCGATCTGAGCCGGGGATCGCAGTGCTATCGATGCCGCTCACCGACGATGTCCGGGGCTTCTATGACGGCACAGTCCATGGCGGAGTGCTCGCGACCCTGGCCGATGCTGCGTGCGGGTGCTGCCTGGCGGGTGAATACAACCTCGGACCGCAACTCAGCGTGACGACTGATATGCACGTCCGTTACTACCGCCAGCCACAAGGTGGCCCCCTCATCGCAGAAGCCAAGATGGTCCACAAAGGCCGCAGGTTGCTTAGCGCGGAATGTACGGTCGTCGACGCCGAAAATCGCGTCCTAATCCGAGCGACCGCTACGTTCATGCTTGTTGACGCCCCGCAGAGCTCCTAGGCATCCGGGTCTTTTAGCTGACCGGTGAAGCGTGTCGAGTGAGCGACTTCCGGGGCCGACGCAGGCGGCCTGAGGCCCGAATGGCGGTACAACGGCGGTACAGATCCAAAGGCTCGAATAAGCGTTCGACCTGCGGTAACACCCGTACCAGGGCGAAAGGTGGAGCGGGCGACGGGAATCGAACCCGCGTAGCTAGTTTGGAAGACTAGGGCTCTACCATTGAGCTACGCCCGCATGTATTAGTCGAGCGCGACTTTACGGCGCGGCAGACATCAAATCCAAATGTTGTCGTCCCGTGACCTGCTAGTGAGGCCGCTACAGGGACGGTGTGGCTTGGCCGTAGGATTTCGAGGTCACCGCGGGGTGTAGCGCAGCTTGGTAGCGCATCCGCTTTGGGAGCGGAAGGCCGCAGGTTCAAATCCTGTCACCCCGACTGGCATGCCACACCCAACGGGCTTGAGCATTACCAGACCATCAGGACAACCGAGGAGTACACGCGTGAAGAGCACCGTCGAGCAGCTGAGCCCGACCCGGGTTCGCATCAACGTTGAGGTGCCTTTCAAAGAGTTGAAGCCGGACTTCGACCGGGCCTACAAGGAGCTCGCCAAGCAGGTGCGGCTGCCCGGTTTTCGTCCGGGCAAGGCGCCGGCCAAGCTGCTGGAGGCGCGCGTCGGCCGTGAGGCGATGCTCGATCAGGTCATCAACGAGGCGCTTCCGAGCCGCTACGGCCAGGCCGTCACCGACTCCGACGTGAAACCGCTCGGTCAGCCCGAGATCGAAGTCACCAAGAAGGAGTACGGCCAAGACGTCGTCTTCACCGCGGAGGTGGACGTCCGCCCCGACTTCGACCTGCCCGACCTGAGCGCGCTGACGATCACCGTCGACCCGATTCAGGTCAGCGACGAGGACATCGATGCCGAGCTGCAGACGTTGCGTGCCAGGTTCGGCACCCTGACCGGAGTCGAGCGTCCCGCGGCGTCCGGCGACTTCGTCTCGATCGACTTGTCGGCCACGATCGGCAGCGAGGACGTCCCCGAGGCAGCGACCAAAGGCCTATCCCACGAGGTCGGCTCCGGTCAGCTCATCGAGGGCCTGGACGACGCGATCGTCGGTCTGTCGGCCGGCGAATCGAAGGCCTTCACTACTGAGCTCGCCGCCGGTCCGCACGCCGGCAAGGAGGCCGAGGTCACCGTCACGGTGGTCTCGGTCAAAGAACGCGAGCTTCCCGAGCCTGACGACGAATTCGCGCAATTGGCAAGCGAATTCGACACGATCGACGAGTTGCGCGCCAATCTGTCCGATCAGGTCGGCCGGGTCAAGCGTGTTCAGCAGGCCGAGCAGATTCGCACCGCCGCGCTGGATGCCCTGATCGAGCAAGTCGATATGCCGTTGCCCGAAGCGATCGTGCAGGCCCAGGTGGACAGCACCCTGCACAACGCCCTGCATGGCCTCGACCACGACGAAGCCAAGCTGGCCGAGGCGCTGGAGAAGCAGGGCACGACGCGCGAGAAATTCGAGGTCGACGCCCGATCGGAAGCCGAGAAGGCGATCAAGACACAGCTGCTGCTCGACGCGTTGGGCGATGACCTCGACATTCAGGTGGGCCAGGACGACCTCACCGAACGCCTGGTGGTGACATCGCGGCAGTATGGCATCCAGCCGCAGGAGCTGCTCGGCTACCTGCAGCAGCAGAACCAGCTGCCGGCGATGTTCGCCGATGTGCGCCGTGGGCTGACGATCGCCGCCGCAGTCGAGGCGGCGACCGTCAAAGACACCGACGGAACGGTGATCGACACCACCGAGTTCTTCGGCAAGCGCAGCCCGGAGGACGGGGATGTCGACGAGCCCGACGACGACGAAGTGGATGCCGCAGGCGACACGAAGTGACGCTGTAAGCGAACGCCAGGGTTTCTGGGAGTCGGCGACGGCCCCGGTTGGTTAGTGTCGGTGAAGAACGAACTCGAGAAAGCAGGTAACCCACTGTGAGCCGTGGGACTGAAATGCGCGCGAGCGCCCAGGGTCTGAACCTCGTCGACTCGGTCTATGAGCGATTGCTCTCCGAGCGCATCATCTTCCTGGGGTCGCAGGTCGATGACGACATCGCCAACCGGCTGTGCGCGCAGATCCTGCTGCTCGCCGCCGAGGACTCGACCAAGGACATCCACCTCTACATCAACTCGCCGGGTGGATCGATCAGCGCCGGCATGGCGATCTACGACACGATGGTGCTGGCGCCGTGCGACATCGCCACCTACGCGATGGGCATGGCGGCCTCGATGGGCGAATTCCTGCTGGCCGCCGGCACCAAGGGCAAGCGTTACGCGCTTCCGCACGCTCGCATCCTGATGCACCAGCCGCTGGGTGGGGTGACCGGCAGCGCGGCCGACATCGCTATTCAGGCCGAGCAATTCACCGTCATCAAAAAAGAGATGTTCCGGCTCAACGCCGAATTCACCGGCCAGTCGATCGAGCGCATCGAGGCCGATTCCGACCGCGACCGGTGGTTCACCGCCCCTGAGGCCCTGGAATACGGGTTCGTCGACCACATCATCACCCGCGCCGCTCACATCAACGGAGAAGCCGAATGAACCCCGAGCTCGCGCCCCAAGCGCGTTACATCCTGCCGTCGTTCGTCGAGCACTCCAGCTGGGGCGTCAAAGAGTCGAACCCCTACAACAAGCTGTTCGAAGAGCGCATCATCTTCCTGGGCGTTCAGGTCGACGACGCGTCGGCCAACGACGTCATGGCCCAGTTGCTGGTGCTGGAGTCGCTGGACCCCGACCGCGACATCACCATGTACATCAACTCACCCGGCGGCAGCTTCACCTCGCTGATGGCGATCTACGACACCATGCAGTACGTGCGGGCCGACATCCAGACGGTGTGCCTCGGTCAAGCGGCCTCGGCCGCGGCAGTGCTGCTGGCCGCAGGCACGCCGGGTAAGCGGATGGCGCTGCCCAACGCCCGGATACTGATCCACCAGCCCTCGTTGTCCGGCGTGATCCAGGGCCAGTTCTCCGACCTGGAGATCCAGGCTGCCGAGATCGAGCGGATGCGCACGCTGATGGAGACGACCCTCGCGCGCCACACCAACAAGGACGCCGCGGTCATCCGTAAGGACACCGACCGGGACAAGATCCTGACCGCCGCAGAGGCGAAGGACTACGGGATCATCGACACCGTGCTGGAGTACCGGAAACTCTCGGCGTCGACGGCGTAAATCGGTCGTCTAGTTCAGCATGGCCGCCAGCTCGGCGATGTCGTGCGGCCGAACTCGGCAGCACCCGCCGACTACCCGCGCGCCCGCTGCGACCCAGCGCAGGGCCAGCTGCGGCGAAAACCGCGACTTGCCAACCCAATCGCGGCGCGTGGCGTCCCAGCGTTCGCCGCTGTTGGGATATACGATCACTGGCTTGCCGGTGGCCCTGGCCGGTGCGATGGCAGGCAGCACGTCGGCCGGAGCGCAGCAATTAACCCCAACCGCAACGATTTCCGGCACTCCCGCCGCCACGGCGAACGCGTCCGTCAGTGGCTGGCCGGCCCGGGTGTGCGCACCCTCGATGGTGTAAGTGAGCCACGCCGAAACGCCTAACGAGCGCACGACATTTACCAGCGCCTCGGCCTCGTCGGCATCGGGAATGGTCTCCAGGGCCAGCACATCGGCGCCGGCCTCGGCCAACACCTCAAGTCGCGACCTGTGCCAGTGCTCCAATTTCGCGACGCTGAGCCCGTATCGCCCGCGGTATTCCGAGCCGTCGGCGCGAGCGGCGCCGTAAGGCCCCACCGACGCCGCGACCCAGGCGCCGTCGACGCCCGCCTCGGCCCGTGCGTCGACGGCGAGCTGCACGCTGCGCCGCAACAACGTGGCCGTCTCGTCGTGGCCGATCCCGCGGGCTGCGTAGCCGTCGAAGGATGCCTGATAGCTGGCTGTTGTCGCGATCATTGCCCCGGCGCGATAGAAGCGCAGGTGTGCCGAAAGGATCTCCTGCGGCGCATCGACCAGCAGCCGCGCCGACCACAACTCATCGGAGAGATCGTGGCCCCGCGCCTCGAGTTCCGTCGCCAGGCCGCCATCAGCGATCAACACGGTATCCTCGGCCACGGCGAATCCCACAGCTCCAATTTATGGCTGCCGGGTCCGTCTGCCTCTCAGTCGCATAACGGCCGCGACACGCCAGGGACACAGCGGCGCGTTCAGGCGCGCGTAGTGGACCCCGAGGCGATATGTTCAGGCGCACAACACGAATATCACCGACGCGATTCACCTCTATCGGTCGCATCGCCGTGGAGCAAGCGGGTAGCGTCGGGAAATACACGCACTTAGCACAATCAAAACGGTGAACAGGAAGTAGGCCCCCAGCACCATGGCGCGCATCGGAGACGGCGGCGATCTGCTGAAGTGCTCGTTCTGCGGGAAGAGCCAGAAGCAGGTCAAGAAGCTCATTGCGGGGCCTGGCGTGTACATCTGCGATGAGTGCATTGATCTGTGCAACGAGATCATCGAAGAGGAACTCGCCGACGCCGACGACGTAAAACTCGACGAACTGCCCAAGCCCGCCGAAATCCGGGAATTCCTGGAGGGCTACGTCATCGGTCAGGACACCGCCAAACGAACTCTCGCAGTCGCGGTTTACAACCACTACAAGCGAATTCAGGCCGGCGAGAAGGGCCGTGATTCCCGTTCCAGCGAGCTTGTCGAACTGACCAAGTCCAACATCTTGATGCTGGGACCCACCGGCTGCGGAAAGACCTACCTCGCCCAGACACTGGCCAAGATGCTCAACGTCCCGTTCGCGATCGCTGATGCCACGGCGTTGACCGAGGCCGGCTACGTCGGTGAAGACGTGGAGAACATTCTGCTCAAGCTGATCCAGGCCGCCGACTACGACGTCAAGCGTGCCGAGACCGGCATCATCTACATCGATGAGGTCGACAAGATCGCCCGCAAGAGCGAAAACCCCTCGATCACCCGGGACGTGTCCGGCGAAGGCGTACAGCAGGCGCTGCTGAAGATTCTGGAAGGCACCCAGGCATCGGTGCCGCCGCAGGGCGGTCGCAAGCACCCGCACCAGGAGTTCATCCAGATCGACACGACCAACGTGTTGTTCATCGTGGCGGGCGCGTTCGCCGGCTTGGAGAAGATCGTCTCCGACCGCGTAGGCAAGCGCGGTCTGGGCTTCGGCGCCGAGGTGCGTTCCAAGGCCGAGATCGACACCACCGACCACTTCGCCGAGGTCATGCCCGAGGACCTGATCAAGTACGGGCTGATTCCGGAATTCATCGGCCGGCTCCCGGTGGTCGCCTCGGTGACCAACCTCGACATGGAGTCGCTGGTCAAGATCCTGTCCGAGCCCAAGAACGCCCTGGTCAAGCAATACACCCGGCTCTTCGAGATGGACAACGTCGAACTCGAGTTCACCGAGGACGCCTTGGAGGCGATCGCCGACCAGGCGATTCACCGCGGCACCGGTGCCCGCGGCCTGCGCGCGATCATGGAAGAGGTCCTGCTGCCGGTGATGTATGACATCCCCAGCCGCGATGACGTCGCCAAAGTCGTAGTGACCAAGGAGACCGTCCAGGACAACGTCTTGCCGACGATCGTGCCGCGCAAGGCGACGCGTGCCGAGCGTCGCGACAAGAGCGCTTAGCAACCGTAGGGGCGGGCAGCACGCCCGGTCTGTAGTTGAGGCCTGACGCCGCGGACGCGGTCCCGGTCCGTGTCTCTCACTCGGCCGGTGGCCTACCTGACCGGCGCCAAGGCCGACAGTTGGGGCGGAAGCCGATTTTTCTGGTCGCGTTCGCCTTCGCCTTCCTGACGGCACGCGGTTTCCTCTACACCGTCTCGGCCAGCCCTATTGGCTGGTCGGGGTCCAGATCCTCGACGGGGTGGGAGCCGGCATTTTCGGCGCTGTGTTTCCGCTCGTCGTGCAGGACCTGACGCACGGGACCGGACGGTTCAATGTCAGCCTGGGCGCGCTGACCACAATCTGGGGTGTCGGCGCGGCGCTGTCGAACATCCTTGCCGGCTGGATCGTGGTCGCCGCCGGCTACCACGCGGCACTTATTTTGCTCGGAATTATTGCCGCTGCGGGCTTGGCGCTGTACGCCACGGCCATGCCGGAAACCGCGCCCAGAGCCGCCGCCAAAGGCGGATAAACCCAGGCCCGCGGCCTCCCCCGAACGGGGGAGACGCAAGGGTAGAGAGTCGCTAGCAAATGTTACTCGCGCGTAGTAATCGTTCTTAGACTTCACCGGTCGCTAAAAGTGACGAACACCACACCTTCGCTGCACCGCGATCCGGGACGCGTGTTTGACCTCGCGTTATGGTCGCGAAGCGGTAACGTGGGGACGCAGACGAGTGTCCATCAATCCCTAAGAGAAGTGCATAATCGGTACTGGCAGTGACATAAAAATCGGCTGAGGCTGCACTCGGACGATTCGCGCCGGTTTCGATCACATGCCGGTGTTGGTGAACAGCTATGGAAGGCGGCGACGTGGGTCCGAGCGAAAACGGAGCCAGGTCAGAATCTGAGGCAGATTCGCACCGACCCGATGCGGCGTTGCCCGAACGGCAAAAGCTGGAAAAGGTCGTCATCCGTTTCGCGGGAGACTCGGGCGATGGCATGCAGCTCACCGGAGACCGGTTCACTTCTGAGGCAGCGCTTTTCGGCAACGACCTAGCCACCCAGCCGAGCTATCCGGCCGAGATCCGCGCACCACAGGGCACGCTCCCCGGCGTCTCGTCGTTCCAGATTCAAATTGCCGACTACGACATTCTGACCGCCGGCGACCGGCCCGATGTGCTGGTCGCGATGAACCCGGCAGCGTTGAAGGCCAACATCATCGACCTGCCGATCGGCGGGCTGGTGATCGCGAACTCCGACGAGTTCACCAAACGCAATCTCGCCAAGGTCGGCTACGACAACAACCCGCTCGAGACGGGGGAGTTGTCGGACTACAAGGTCGAGGCCGTCCCGATGACCACGCTGACACTGGGCGCCGTCGAGGCAATCGGCGCGTCGAAGAAGGACGGGCAGCGTGCCAAGAACATGTTCGCGCTTGGCCTGTTGTCCTGGATGTACGGGCGAGAGATCGAGGCCAGCGAGAACTTCATCAGGGAGAAGTTCGGCCGCAAACCCGATGTAGCCGAAGCCAATGTCCTTGCCCTGAAGGCAGGAT
The DNA here is from genome assembly GCF_049278535.1 of Mycobacterium sp. Classification (GTDB taxonomy): domain Bacteria; phylum Actinomycetota; class Actinomycetes; order Mycobacteriales; family Mycobacteriaceae; genus Mycobacterium. Next base: position 10,064 of record NZ_JBAPMI010000349.1, read on the forward strand.
GGAACTTCGGCGAAACCACTGAGGCCTTCGCCACCACTTACGAAGTCTCGCCGGCCAAATTGCCGGCGGGGGAATACCGCCAGATTTCGGGCAATACCGCGTTGGCCTATGGCCTCGTCGCGGCCGGACAGGTTTCCGATCTTCAGGTCGTGCTGGGCAGTTACCCGATCACGCCCGCCTCGGACATCCTGCACGAGCTGTCCAAGCACAAGAACTTCAACGTGTTGACCTTTCAGGCTGAGGACGAAATCAGCGGTATCTGCGCCGCGCTGGGTGCCTCCTATGGCGGTGCGCTCGGCGTCACCAGCACGTCGGGTCCCGGCCTGTCGCTGAAGTCCGAAGCGCTGGGGCTTGCGGTGATGACCGAGTTGCCGCTGATCGTCGTCAACGTGCAGCGCGGCGGGCCGTCCACCGGTCTGCCGACCAAGACCGAGCAGGCCGACCTGTTGCAGTCGCTCTACGGGCGCAACGGCGAGTCGCCGGTGGCAGTGCTGGCACCGCGCTCACCGTCGGACTGCTTCGAAACCGCAATGGAGGCGGTGCGCATCGCGGTTTCGTACCACACCCCGGTAATTCTGTTGTCGGACGGGGCAATTGCCAATGGGTCCGAGCCCTGGCGCATTCCGGATGTCAATTCGCTGCAACCGATTGAGCACACATTCGCCAACCCTGACGAGCCGTTCATGCCGTACGCGCGTGATTCGGAGACACTGGCTCGCCAGTTCGCCATTCCGGGTACTCCCGGACTCGAGCACCGCATCGGTGGGCTGGAATCTGCCAACGGCACCGGCGCAATCTCCTACGACCCGGCCAACCATGACCTGATGGTGCGGTTGCGCCAAGCCAAGATCGACGGAATCTCGGTTCCTGACTTGGAGGTCGACGACCCGACCGGAGATGCTGAGCTGCTGCTGATCGGCTGGGGCAGCTCCTACGGACCGATCGGGGAAGCCTGCCGGCGTGCGCGGCGCAACGACATCAAGGTCGCCCACGCGCATCTGCGTCATCTGCGGCCGTTCCCGGCCAACCTGGGCGAGGTGCTGCGGCGCTACCCGCAGGTGGTGTGCCCGGAGATGAATCTTGGCCAGCTGGCACTGCTGCTGCGCGGCAAGTATCTGGTTGACGTGCAATCGGTGACGAAGGTTCAGGGTGTCGCTTTCCTGGCCGACGAAGTGGGCCGGGTCATCCGCGCCGCGCTGGGCGGCACGCTGGCCGAAATCGAGCAAGACAAGACGATGGTCGCAAGATTGGCGGCCGCCACGGTTGGAGCGGGAGCTGACGCATGACTGATCTCATCGGAGCGGACCTGGGGCTGACGGACATCCTGTCCAAGAACAGCCGGGTTCCCACCACCGACCAGCCGCAGAAGGCCAAGGACTTCACCAGCGACCAGGAAGTCCGCTGGTGCCCCGGGTGTGGCGACTACGTGATCCTCAACACGATGCGAAACTTCCTGCCCGAGTTGGGATTACGGCGCGAGAATATCGTCTTCGTCAGCGGCATCGGATGTTCGAGCCGGTTCCCCTACTACCTGGAGACGTACGGCCTGCACTCGATCCACGGCCGCGCACCGGCCATCGCGACGGGTCTTGCGCTGGCCCGCGAGGATCTGTCCGTCTGGGTGGTCACCGGTGACGGTGACGCGTTGTCGATCGGTGGTAACCACCTGATCCACGCGCTCCGCCGCAACATCAACCTGACCATCCTGCTGTTCAACAACCGGATCTACGGCCTGACCAAGGGGCAGTACTCGCCGACCTCCGAGGTAGGCAAGGTCACCAAATCGACGCCGATGGGTTCTCTCGATCAGCCGTTCAACCCGGTGTCGCTTGCACTGGGCGCCGAGGCGAGTTTCGTTGGCCGGGCGCTGGACTCCGACCGCAAGGGCCTGTCCGAGGTGCTTCGCGCCGCGGCCGAGCATCGTGGATCCGCGCTGGTCGAGATCCTGCAAGACTGTCCGATCTTCAACGACGGTTCGTTCGACGCGCTGCGCAAAGAAGGCGCCGAGGAGCGGGTGATCAACGTTCACCACGGCGAGCCGATCGTCTTCGGCGCTAATGACGAATACTGCGTGGTCCGGTCGGGCTTCGGGCTTGACGTGGCCAAGACCGCCGACGTGAGCGTCGGCGAGATCGTGGTGCACGACGCGCACGCCACCGATTCCGCGTACGCATACGCTCTTTCGCGGCTCTCGCAGCAAAACCTCGAGCACACCGTGATGGGCATCTTCCGTCAGGTCAACCGGCCCACCTATGACGACGCGGCGCGATCGCAGATCCGCGCTGCCCGGGAGTCGACTCCGTTCGACCGCGCAGCCTTGCAATCGCTGTTGCACGGACGCGACACCTGGACCGTGAACTGAGATGGCAGCTGCGGGCAAGCCGGCTTCGCTAGCCGGCGTGGTGTTGGCTGGAGGCGTGTCGCCATGGGAGGGCCGCGCCAAGGCCCTGAAGCAGGTTCCCGGTTCCCACGCGCCGACCACGATGGTCGAACACGTGGTCAGCGTGGTCGGGCAGCGGTGCCAACCGGTCTTCGTCGTGGCGTCGCCGGGGCAGTCGCTACCGGAACTCTCGGCGCAGGTGGTACGCGACGATGTGCGGGGCCATGGACAGCTGTCCGCGATCAGCCGCGGGTTGCACGCGGCCGCCGAGGCCGGTGCACGGCGCGCGTTTTTATGCTCCGTGGACGCATCGGTCCTCAACGCCGACATGATCGACCTGCTCGCGGCCCGAGCGGCCGAGGTCGACGCCGACATCGTGTTGCCCTGGGACGGCAGCAATCACTACCTGGCCGCCGTGTACCGGACCGAATTGGCAACGCAGATCGATGATTTGGTTGCTGCCGGTGAGCGGAATCTGCCCGCGTTGATCGAGCGGGCCGACTCCCAGCGAGTCGTGATATCCGGCTCGCCTCCGCCGGCCGCCGCCAAGCCGGCCAGCGGTCTGCGCAGCCTGCTGGGCATCGGGCGCTGAGTCAACCGAATCGCCAATTATTGACGATTCACATTTAGTCGGCGACGCTTTTGACGAAACTAATTGAGTCGAATCAAGCGCTGCGAAGTTTTTCCAAATTTGATTTGCTCAGAATTTTTCCACGCTGACTCGGTAAAAATAGAGCGGACGTTCATTGCTTACGATGAATGCCGATTCCAACGGATATCTGTATTGCTTTGCGGCAGTTAATTTTTCGGCATCGGGCCACGGCGCAGTGGTCTACGAGCGTGACGCGCGCGTCTTCGACGGGTGGGTGGAGCATCAGGGCGTTCGTCGTGGCGAACGCCGGCATCTGTTTCGCTAAACATGTTGTCAAACAATGCAATCGGTAGGCGAGCGCGCTGAAGCTACGTGTACCTCCGCGATGGTCGAACTCGGCGCCTGAAATACGAAAGTCGTTGTGCAACAGTTTATTTAAGGCACTACTGACCTATAGCCGACGGCCCCGTACGCGAAATCGCTTGCGACACCCCCGGCTAACTTGTGATCTTGATTACTCTTGGTCCGTCACCACAAGCCACCGGTGTGGGTGATCCGGTGTGTTTCGTCGCGACGAAATGCGTGGCGCAGCTAACAGAAAGTGCGTGATTTGACTCACCATGGGATTTCGATGCTAGGGAACTGACGGCAGCGACAATGATATGTCTGACCTGCGGGATCCATTAACTGAGCTGGC
>NZ_JBAPMI010000350.1:0-5771 GCF_049278535.1 Mycobacterium sp.
GTTTCATCCCGATGGCGATCCCGGTGATCTGGGATGCCGAGGAGTGCGCCAAAGAGGTTCGCCGGGTGGCCAAGAAGGGCGTGCACGCGCTGACCTTCACCGAGAACCCGGCCGCGATGGGCTACCCCAGCTTCCACGACGACTACTGGAAGCCGCTGTGGGATGCGCTGTGCGACACCGACACCGTGATGAACGTGCACATCGGATCCTCTGGCCGGCTCGCAATCACGGCTCCCGACGCGCCGATGGACGTGATGATCACCCTGCAGCCGATGAACATCGTCCAGGCCGCGGCGGACCTGTTGTGGTCTAAGCCGATTAAGCAGTACCCCGACTTGAAGGTCGCGCTGTCCGAGGGTGGCACTGGGTGGATTCCCTACTTCCTCGAGCGCGCCGACCGCACTTACGAGATGCACTCGACGTGGACGCACCAGGACTTCAAGGGCAAGTTGCCCAGCGAGGTGTTTCGCGAGCACTTCCTGACCTGCTTCATCAGCGACAAGGTCGGGGTTGCGCTGCGCAACATGATCGGCATCGACAACATCTGCTGGGAAGCTGACTACCCGCACAGCGACTCGATGTGGCCAGGCGCGCCCGAGGAATTGTGGGAGGTGCTGTCGGCCAACAGCGTTCCGGACGACGAGATCAAGAAGATGGCGTACCAGAACGCGATGCGCTGGTACTCCTTCGACCCGTTCAGCCATATCACCGAGGCTCAGGCCACCGTGGGTGCGTTGCGCAAAGCAGCTGAGGGCCATGATGTTTCGATCCGGGCACTGTCCAAGCACGAGCACGGTGGCGCTAGCTTCGCGGACTTCGCGGCCAGCGCCAAGGAACTGACCGGCAACAAGGACTGACGCGCGGCTGGTCGTATGTGCGGCGGCGGCGGTCGCAAGCGCGGCGAAGCCGGGCGCAGCGGGCCGGCACACAGAGCCGGTGGCTGAACTGATCTAAGGAGATTTCGCAGTGGCCGGCGGTGGGATGAGCTTCGAGCTGACCGATGACCAACAGCTGATCCGCAAGTCGGTAGCCGAGCTGGCGTCGAAGTTCGACGACCAGTACTGGATGGAAAAAGACCTGGCGCACGAATTCCCGCAAGAGTTCTACGATGCGATCGCCAACGGCGGCTGGCTCGGTATGACGATCCCCGAGGAGTACGGCGGCCACGGACTAGGTATTACCGAGGCGACGCTGCTGCTCGAGGAGGTGTCGCGATCGGGTGCGGCCATGAACGGCGCCAGCGCGATTCACCTCACGATCTTCGGTATGCAACCCGTCGTCAAGCATGGCTCCGACGAGATGAAGGCCAGGACCCTCCCGCGAATCGTCAACGGCGATCTACACGTCTGCTTCGGCGTCACCGAACCTGGTGCGGGCCTTGATACGTCGCGCATCACGACGTTCGCCAAGCGCGAAGGCGACACCTACCGGATCAACGGACGCAAGGTCTGGATCTCCAAGGCGCTGGAGTCCGAGAAGATCCTGCTGCTGACGCGCACCACACCGTTCGACGAGGTGACCAAGAAGACCGATGGCATGACGCTGTTTCTCACCGACCTCGATCGCGACCATGTCGACATCCGCCCGATCAAGAAGATGGGCCGCAACGCCGTCAGCTCCAACGAGGTGTTCATCGACGATCTGATCGTCCCGGTGGAGGATCGCGTCGGCGAGGAGGGGCAAGGCTTCAAGTACATCCTCGACGGTCTCAACCCGGAGCGGATGCTGATCGCCGCCGAGGCGCTCGGCATCGGGCGCGTGGCGCTGGAAAAGGCCGTCAAGTACGGCAACGAGCGCGTCGTGTTCAACCGCCCGATCGGGATGAACCAGGGCCTGCAGTTTCCGCTGGCCGACTCGCTGGCGCGCCTCGACGCCGCAGAATTGGTGCTGCGCAAGGCCACCTGGCTCTACGACAACGGCAAATCCTGTGGCCGCGAAGCCAATACCGCGAAATACCTGTGCGCCGACGCAGGATTCGGAGCGGCCGATCGGGCGCTGCAATTGCACGGCGGAATGGGCTACTCGGAGGAGTACCACGTGTCGCGCTACTTCCGCGAGTCGCGGCTGATGAAGATCGCACCGGTCAGTCAGGAGATGATTCTCAACTTCCTTGGCGAGCACGTGCTCGGAATGCCGAGGAGCTACTGATGGGATCGCTGTTCGACCTGTCTGGCCGCTCGGCACTGGTCACCGGGTCCGGAACCGGGATCGGCGCCGCCGTTGCCGATGCGCTGGCCGCCGCGGGTGCCGCGGTGCTCGTCAGTGATGTTGATGCCGACGCAGCTTCGGCTGTCGCCGAACGCATTTGCGCCAATGGCGGTAAGGCGGAAAGCACCGTGCTCGACGTGCGCGACCGGGAAGCGGCGGGCGCCGCTGTCGCGCAGGCCGCCAGCCTCGCCGATGGTGTGCTGCACATCCTGATCAACAACGCCGGCGTGACCGCGCCGGGAATGTTCGCCGACCTCACCGACGAGAGCTTCTACAAAGTGCTCGACATCCACCTGATGGGGGCCGTGCACTGCGCCCAGGCCGCGTTGAAAGCTCTACCCACCGACGGGACCGGTCGCATCATCAACGTGGTCTCGTCCGCCGGTATCACCGGCACTTTGGGCCAGGTGAACTACTCTGCCGCCAAGGCCAGCATCATCGGGTTCACCAAGTCGTTGGCGCGCGAGATGGCGCGTAACAACATCCTGGTGAATGCGCTTGCCCCACTTGCGGCCACCCGGATGACCCAGACCATTCGCACCAACGAGAAATTCGCCGCCAACATGATGAATCGCATCCCGCTGAAACGCTGGGCGGAACCCGAAGAGGTGGCCGGCGCCTTCGTCTTCCTCGCCTCTGACGCCGCCTCTTACATCACTGGCCAGGTGTTGCCGGTGGACGGCGGCATGGTGATGTGATGTCGCAGACCGGTGGGCCGCTGGCCGGAATCACGGTGGTGGCCCTCGAACAAGCCGTCTCGGCGCCGATGTGCACACGGGTGCTCGCCGATTTCGGTGCGCGGGTCATCAAAATAGAAAATCCCAAGGGCGGGGATTTCGCCCGGTACTACGACGATGTCGTGAATGGGCTTGCCGCCCACTTTGTCTGGGCTAACCGCGGCAAGGAATCGGTGACGCTCGACGTGAAGACCGACGCAGGGCGCGACCTGCTGCATCGCCTGCTGGATCGTGCCGATGTGTTGGTGTCCAACCTCGCTCCCGGGGCCACCGCCCGGCTCGGGATCGGGCCGGCCGACATGGCAGAACGTCATCCCGATGTGATCGCGGTCGAAATCGACGGGTACGGCCCCGGCGGGCCGCTGTCACACAAACGGGCTTACGACCTGCTCGCGCAAGCGGAGTCGGGTGCTTGCGCCGTGACCGGCCAGGCAGGCGCGCCGGCCAAGCCCGGCCCACCAATGGCCGACATCAGCACCGGACTGTACTCGGCGCTTTCGATACTGGCGCTGCTGTATTCGCGAGACACCGGGCCGGACTCCGGCGGCCATGGCAATACCGTCGCGCTCAGCCTGTTCGACACCATGACCGATCTGATGGGCTATCCGCTGACCTACACCCAGCATTCCGGCATCGACCAAATACCGTTGGGGATGAGTTCACCCGCGGTGGCGCCATACGGCGCCTACCGCACTGCCGACGGCCAGACCGTCGTGCTGGGGACCACCAACGATGCTGAATGGCAACGACTTTCGCGGCAGATTATTCAGCGCGACGATCTCGCTGACGATCCCAGGTTTGCCAACAACTCCGGGCGCTGTGCGCACCGCGGCCTGCTGGACGAGGCTATCGGCGCCTGGTGCGCGGCACACGATCTCGAACATGTGCAGAAGACGGCGGATGCCGCCGGGATCGGCAACGCGCGGTACAACCGACCGAGCGAAGTCCTGGTCCATCCGCAGTTGACGGCCCGGGACCGCTGGCGGCAGGTCGACACACCCGCCGGACCGATTCAGGCCTTGCTGCCGCCGCCCGTCATCGCCGGCTACCAGAGCCCGATGGGGGCGGTGCCCGGACTCGGGCAGCACACCGACTCGGTCCTCGGCGAACTCGGCATCGCCGCCGACGAGATCGACGGGCTGCGAGGACAAGGCGCCATCGGATCGGCGTACTCCTGATGCGTGCCGGCGACGATGCAGTGGGGGCGCCCCCAGCCGCGGAGCGGCGAGGGGGACGAAGCGATGGGGAGGAGCGGCACTGATGCCCGACCAGCCGGTGCTGTTGTGCAGCGACTGCGACGGTGTGCGGACGCTGACGCTGAACCGGCCGCGTCGCAAGAACGCGATCAATCGCGAGCTGTGGATCGCGTTGGCCGAGGCGCTGATCGCCGCGGGCAAAGACAGCGGCGTCCGTGCGGTGGTGATCACCGGTGCCGGGGGGGCGTTCTGCTCTGGTGCCGACATCTCCACGCCGGATGGCGGTCATCCGGTCCACAAACTGCAGCGGCTGACAGACGTCGCATTGGCGCTGCACGAGTTGTCGGTTCCGACCATCGCCAAGGTCAACGGCGTCGCTGTCGGTGCCGGGTGGAACCTGGCGTTGGGCTGCGATCTGGTGGCGGCGACCCCGGAATCGACGTTCTCACAGATCTTTTCCAAACGCGGCTTGTCGGTAGACCTCGGCGGCTCCTGGTTGCTGCCGAAAATCGTCGGCCTGCAACAGGCCAAACGACTCGTGCTGCTGGCCGAGACCATCGACGCCGCGGAGGCGCACGACTTGGGCCTGGTGACGTGGCTGGTGGATGCCGGTGAGATCGACGCCTTCGTCACCGACGTCGCCGACCGGCTGGCGGCCGGACCGCCGATTGCGTTGGCGCACAGCAAGGCACTGCTGAACGAGGGTGTTGACAGGACGATGCGCGATGCGCTGGCCAACGAAGCACGCGCGCAGGTAGGTAACTTCGCCACGGTCGATTCGGCGGAAGCGTATGCGGCCTTCGCCGAGAAACGCGACCCGTCGTTCTCGGGGCAATGGGCGGTCAATAGATCGGAGCAGAAAAATGCGTGAAACAGTCATCGTCGAGGCAGTACGGACGCCCGTCGGCAAGCGCAACGGTGGATTGTCCACGATGCACGCCGCCGACCTATCGGCCATCGTGCTGAACGACCTCCTGGAGCGCACCGGCATCGACCCGGACGTCATCGACGACGTGGTGTGGGGCTGTGTGTCTCAGGTCGGTGACCAGTCCAGCAACATCGGCCGCTATGCGGTGCTGGCTGCCGGCTGGCCCGAACGCATCCCCGGCACCACGATCAACCGCGCGTGCGGTTCCAGCCAGCAGGCGCTCGACTTCGCCGCGCAGGCGGTGATGTCCGGCCAGCAAGACGTGGTGGTGGCCGGCGGAGTAGAGGTGATGAGCCGGGTGCCGCTTGGGTCGGCGAGGGCAAGCGGCCAGCCGTACGGCCCCAAAGTGCTTGCCCGCTATGACGATTTCTCCTTCAACCAAGGACTCTCCGCGGAGATGATCGCGAAGAAGTGGGGCTTCTCCCGCAACAGGCTTGACGAGTATTCCGCGCTGTCCCACCAGCGCGCCGCAGCCGCGCAGGACCACGGTGCCTTCACCGGCCAGATCGTCCCGGTCTTCCCCACTCTTGACGACGACACAGCTGTCGTGACCGCCGACGAGGGCATTCGGCGCGGAACCACCGCCGAGAAACTGGCCGGACTCAAGCCCGCGTTCGACGAGGCCGGCGTGATCCACGCCGGCAATTCGTCGCAGATCTCCGACGGGGCAGCGGCGTTGCTGGTGACGACGTCGGAAATCGC
>NZ_JBAPMI010000351.1:0-9468 GCF_049278535.1 Mycobacterium sp.
GTCAAGGACGTGCTGCTGCTCGACGTCACGCCGCTGTCGCTTGGCATCGAGACCAAGGGTGGCGTGATGACCAAGCTCATCGAACGCAACACCACGATCCCGACGAACCGGTCGGAGACCTTCACCACGGCCGACGACAATCAGCCGTCGGTGCAGATCCAGGTCTATCAGGGTGAGCGGGAGATCGCGGCGCACAACAAGCTGCTCGGCTCCTTCGAGCTGACCGGTCTTCCGCCATCCCCGCGCGGCGTGCCGCAGGTCGAGGTCACCTTCGACATCGACGTCAACGGCATCGTGCACGTCACGGCCAAGGACAAGGGCACCGGCAAGGAGAACACGATCAAGATCCAGGAGGGCTCCGGCCTGTCCCAGGAGGAGATCGACCGGATGATCAAGGACGCCGAGGCGCACGCGGACGAAGACCGCAAGCGTCGCGAAGAGGCGGACGTGCGCAACCAGGCCGAGACGCTGGTCTACCAGACGGAGAAGTTCGTCTCCGAACAGCGCAGTGCCGAAGGCGGTTCGAAGGTTCCCGAGGACACGCTGAACAAGGTGGACGCCGCGGTGGCCGAAGCCAAGACGGCGTTGGACGGCACCGACATCGGTGCCATCAAGTCCGCGATGGAGAAGCTAGGCCAGGAGTCGCAGGCTCTGGGTCAGGCCATCTATGAGTCCACCCAGGCTGAGCAAGCCGCCGGCGGCGGCGAGCCCGGTGCGGGCGGCTCTGGTGCCGATGACGTTGTCGACGCGGAGGTGGTCGACGATGACCGGGAGGGCCAGTGACCGAAGGCAATCCGGAAGAGCCGGTAACCGTCACCGATAAGCGGCGGATTGACCCCGAGACCGGCGAAGTACGTCACGTGGCGTCTGGTGCTGCCCCTTCGGGGGCGGCACCGGCCGCGGCGGCCGGCCACGGCGCAGCCACCGACGAGAAGGTTGCCGAGCTGACCGCGGATCTGCAGCGGGTGCAGGCCGACTACGCCAACTATCGCAAGCGGGCGCTGCGCGACCAGGAGGCGACCGCCGAACGCGCGAAAGCCGCGGTGGTCAGCCAATTGCTGGGCGTGCTGGACGATCTCGAGCGGGCACGCAGCCACGGCGATCTCGATTCGGGACCGCTGAAGTCGGTCGCCGACAAACTGTTCGGCGCATTGACCGGGCTCGGGCTGGCGGCCTTCGGCGCCGAGGGCGATGACTTCGACCCGGCGTTGCACGAGGCCGTGCAACACGAAGGCGACGGCGGAGAAGGCTCCAAGCCGGTGATCGGCAACGTGATGCGACAGGGCTACAAGCTCGGCGAGCAAGTGCTGCGGCACGCGCTGGTCGGGGTGGTCGACACCGTCGCGGAGGACTCCGCGATCGCTGACACCGGCGATAACCACGCGAACGAGGGTGAGCAGCACGCAGAATCAGAACCGTCGGAGAAATAGCGACCGGTTCGGACAGGACGTAGGCGACGCCAGGAAGCTTGAGAAAGGTAGGCAGGGGGTGACGCAACATGGCTCAACGCGAGTGGGTCGAAAAGGACTTCTATAAGGAGCTGGGCGTCTCCGCTGACGCCAGCGCCAAAGAAATCAAGACGGCGTACCGCAAGCTGGCGTCCGATCTGCATCCTGACAAAAACCCCGACGGAGCCGAACAGTTCAAGGCGGTTTCCGAGGCGTACAGCGTCTTGTCCGACGACGCCAAGCGCAAGGAGTACGACGAGACCCGTCGGCTTTTCGCCGGCGGCGGATTCGGTCGGCGATTCAATGGTGGCGGCGGAGGCGACTTCGCCGGCGGCTTCGGCGGCGACGGCGCTGAATTCAACCTCAACGACCTGTTCGACGCCGCAGGCCGCAGTGGCGGCAGCAACATCGGCGACTTGTTCGGCGGGTTGTTCGGCCGCGGCGCCCAACCCCGGCCCAGTCGGCCGCGTCGCGGCAACGACTTGGAGACCGAAACCGAGCTGGACTTCATGGAGGCCACCAAAGGTGTGGCGATGCCGCTGCGGCTGACCAGTCCGGCGCCGTGCACCAACTGTCACGGCAGCGGAGCCAGGCCGGGCACCAGCCCGAAGGTCTGCCCGACGTGTAACGGCTCGGGCGTAATCAACCGCAACCAAGGCGCTTTCGGCTTCTCCGAGCCGTGCACCGACTGCCGGGGCAGCGGATCGATCATCGAGCACCCCTGCGACGAGTGCAAGGGAACCGGTGTCACCACCCGCACCCGCACCATCAACGTCCGGATACCGCCGGGTGTCGAGGACGGGCAACGGATCCGGCTGGCCGGTCAGGGCGAAGCGGGACTGCGCGGTGCACCGTCAGGTGACCTGTACGTCACCGTCCACGTGCGGCCGGACAAGGTGTTCGCCCGTGACGGCGACGATCTCACCGTCACCGTCCCGGTCAGTTTCAGCGAATTAGCTTTGGGTACAACGCTTTCCGTTCCGACTCTGGATGGCAAAGTCGGTGTCCGGGTGCCCAAGGGAACCTCCGACGGCCGCATCCTGCGGGTGCGTGGCCGCGGCGTGCCGAAGCGCTCCGGCGGACAGGGCGACCTGCTGGTCACGGTGAAAGTCGCTGTCCCGCCGCACCTGGAGGGTGCCGCGAAAGAAGCGCTGGAAGCCTATGCGGTCGCCGAGCGATCCAGTGGCTTCGACCCGCGGGCCGGATGGGCAGGTAATCGCTGATGGCAAAGAAAGACGAAGCTCGGACCTTCCTGATCTCGGTGGCCGCCGAGCTGGCCGGTATGCATGCGCAGACGCTGCGTACCTATGACCGGCTCGGTTTGGTCAGTCCGAATCGCAGTTCCGGTGGTGGACGCCGTTATTCGCAGCATGACGTGGAGCTGCTCCGCGAAGTGCAGCGGCTGTCTCAGGACGAGGGCGTCAATCTGGCTGGTATCAAACGGATCATCGAGTTGACCAATCAGGTCGAGGCGCTGCAGTCCCGGCTCAAGGAGATGGCCGCCGAGATCGAGGTGCTGCGCGCCAACCAGCGGCGCGACATTGCGGTGGTGCCAAAGAGCACCGCCGTGGTGGTCTGGAAGCCGCGTCGCTAGATTCTTTTGCCGCGAAACAGAATCCAGGGCGGTAGTTTTAGCCGATTCGCGACCCTGGCTTCTGTCTCGCGCAACGCCGACTAGACCTGGATCGAGAACTGGGCGATGCCCCAGTCCCCTGGTTGCGCGCAACGATAACCGCCGCGCCGCAACGCATCGGTGGGCGCGGCCATCGGCTCGAAGCACACGATGTCTTCGCCGAGCGGTGCGAAGATCTGCGCCGCCGGATAACCCTCCTCGAAGTGGACCTCGACACGGTGGCCACCGCCGGACACCGCGAACACCGCACCGTCGCCGACCTGGTCATAGCCATCGTCAAATGCCTTGTCACCCAACGGCTCACTGAGGGCAGGCTGGACGACGGCCGCACCGGTGGGCAGTCCCTTCTCGTCGAGCGTCAGGTGCCGCATCGCCGGCGTCTGGATCAGCCACTGATCGCGCGGCACGTCCGGCAGTTGCAGATACGGATGGAAGCCGAAACACAGTGGCACCGCCCGGCCTCCAGTCGGAGTCACCGAAATGCGCAGCCGCAAGGTCCGCTCGTACAGCGTGATGGTCAGTGCCAACCGATGCGGAAACGGAAAGCTGGCCAGCAGGTCGTCGTCGTCGCTGAAGTCCACCTCCGCGGTCATCTCGTGGCCCGACTCATGCGTCACTCGCCAATGCGGAAAAGCGGCCAGCACACCGTGGATCGGCAACCCGTTGGGGTCGGCCCGCACCCCGTATTCGCCGGCGGTCAGCGTGACAGTCGTGCCCTCGGCTTCATATATGTTGCTACCCAGTCGATTTGCCCACGGGTACAGCAACGGGATGCCCATCGTCTTGCCATTGTCCACGTAAGCGTCCAGGCCTCGGCGCTGGCCGAGCAGTTCGACGCCCGAGTCGGTCAGCGAGACGCCGATCATGCCGGCCTCTGGCACGAATTGAGCCTCTACCGATGACGACGGGTCGCTCAGCGTGACGATGTGCACCCGATGAGACTAGCGGGACAACGGGTCGTGCTGAATACGCTCCGGCGGGGCCCCTTTGGCGATCAGCGCGGCCTCGGTGGCGCGCACCATCTCCGGTCCGCCGCAGATCAGGATCTGCCGATCTCCCCAGCCGCCGTATCGGGTGACCACATCCATCAGCTTGCCGGTCTGGCGCAGGTGCAGTCCGCGCGGCGGCGTGACGTCCGGATAGTCGTCGGCCCAAGCGGGGTCGCCGCTGAGTTCGGAGACCGGTGTCACCGACAGCCAGGGATTGTGCGAGGCGATCTGCCACAAGGTCGGCAGGTCGTAGAGCTCGCACGGGTAACGGGCGCCGAAGAACAAGTGCACGCGCGGGTTCACCCCCCAGCGGGTGAGGTCCATGACGATCGCGCGCAGCGGCGACAGCCCGGTGCTGCCTGCCACCATCAGCACGTCGCCGCCGTCGCGGTCGACCTGAAGTGCGCCGTGCGGGCTGGACAGCCGCCACCGGTCCCCGGGCCGGGTCTCGTTGACGATGGCATTGCTGACCAGTCCGCCGGACACGGCGCGGATATGAAACTCGACGGCGCCGGAGTCGTCCGGTGGGATGGCCGGTGTCAAATACCGCCAGCGCCGCGGGCACTGCGGCACAGCGACGTTGACGTACTGGCCGGCGTGGTAGGGCATGGGATGGTCCAGTTCCAGCCGCACCACGGCCAGGTCGCGGGAAACCCGAAGGTGTTCGACGACCGTGCCGTCCCACCACGCGGGCCCTTGTTCGGCGTCGGCGGCACCGCTCATCACCCCGGTGATCAGGTTCAGCGATTGGTGAGCCGCGGCGTCGACCTGCTCAGTCCACGCCTCGGTCAGCTGGTCGCGCAGGGTCGTATACAGCGCCTGACCCATCGTTTCGTAGTGCTGGGGCAGCACCCCGTACTTGCGGTGATCGCGTCCCAGCTGAGCCAGAAACGCCACCGGCTCGTCGGCCCGCTGAGCGACCAGTTCGCCGTAAACCCATTTCAAGGCTTGGGCGAAGGCGGCCCGCTGGGCGCCCATGTCGGGTGGAAACAGATCGCGCGGTGACGCGTCGAAGTCAAACCAGCGGGTGTAGAAGCGGCCGATCAGCCCGTTGCCGTCGTCCGGGTCGAGGGCGGCGTGCAGCACCGCCAGGGCATCCCGGTCGTTGAGGCTCACGGGCGCCGATTTTATGCCTGGTTCAGCGACCCTCAGAACAGCGCATGAGCGCCGTTGTACAGCACCATCAAGCCGATCAGGACGAGGATCGCCGCCAGCAGCGCGGCGTTGTTGCGCTCCATCCATTCCTTGAGTCGCGCCATCGGATCGTCCATCCGGTGACCGGCGGCCACGTAAGCCAGGACCGGGATCGCGACCGTGGATACGGCGACGGCGATGTAGATGGCACCAGTGACCAGCTCGCCGGCGTGGCCTAGGTTACCGCTGCCGATCGCCAACCCGGCCAATGCGCACATGGTCAGCACCTCGACCCGCACCACCACCAAAACCAACCCGGTGGCCAGAGCCCGCGCGGGCGTAAGGGTTTCGAAAGACCGCATCCACTTCGGTGACTCGGTGTGTCCTTCGCGGGTCAGCCAGCGATAGACACCGAACGCGATCAGCGCCAGCCCGAGCACCACGCGCGTCCAGGATGCCCAAACCGGCGGCTTGTTGTGCAGGCCGCTGAGCGCATCGGAGGACGCGACGAACCCGGCGGTCAGCGCGACCAGGCCCAGCAACCAGCCGCCGAGAAAGGCGAGGCCGGTCGGACGCGGTCGCGATGTTTGCAACACCAGCACCGCCGGAATGACGGACAGCGGCGAGATCGACACGACGAGCGCCAACGGAATCAGCGTGGTCAGCAGCGAGATCCAACTTCCTGTCACGCGCTGATCTTCGCATTGACCGCCGACGAGCGCTGCCGGACCGCCGACGGTTGGCCTAGTGTTTCCGTTGCAGGACTAGCCCGCATTGTTGCGGCGCAGGTCTGATGGCGCCGCGCCTCAGCGGGCTCGTCCCGAGCCCGCATTGTTGCGGCGCAGCGTCCAGGCCGGCACCCAGTGCGTGACGGTCTTGGTCTTGGACCCGTAGGCGATCGGATACGTCACCAACCCCCACCAATCGCCTTGCTCGCAGATGCCCCAGCAGGTCAGCCGGCCCTCGACCACCTTGTGCAGCTGCAAACCGTTCGCGTGATAGCGCCCCGACCGGTGCGGCTCGCGCGGAAAGAGGACCGTCAGATCAATCAGCACAGCGATCGGCGGACGCACCACGCGAAAGGGATCGCGGGCCGGCTGGCCGTTGTATCCGATCGACGCGAGGTCACCCACTGATCGATCATACGTTCGAATAATTCTGCCGGTGGGCGATCCGATCACGGCACCTGCGACCCTGCGGAGGCCTAAGATAATCGCTCACAGCGCCGCGCCGCGGCGTCCCGGAGGTGCACTGATGGGCAGAATCTCACGCGGTTGGGCATTGACTCGGCAGAGCTGGGACGTGCTGAGAAGCGACGCATCATTGGCGCTGTTCCCGATCCTGTCGACGATCTTCGGCACCCTCGCCATGATCTCGATCTGGGCGCCGACGTTGATCACCCGCGGCGTCTTCGATCACCAGACTGTGGAACGCAACGATCCCGTCGTCTACGCCGCGGGCGTGGCATCGGCGTACGTATCCACCTTCATCGCGCTGTTCTTCAACGTGGCGCTGGCCGCGTGCGCGGCGCGCTCGATGCGAGGCGAGGACACCAAGGTGCGCGATGGACTGGCTGCCGCCGCGCACCGGATCGGGCCGATTCTGGGCTGGACGGTTGTGGCGACAACATTCGGGCTGCTGCTCAGGGCGTTCGAGAACCGGGTGCCGCTGCTGGGCAAGATCGTGGCCGGGATCGCCGGTGCCGCATGGGGAATCGCCACCTTCTTCGTTGTGCCGGTGATCGCGCTCGAGGGCACCGGACCGTTGAAATCCCTGCAGCACTCGGCGGCCATCATCAAGGCGCGCTGGGGCGAGGGCGCTACCGGTGCAGCCACCATCGGCCTGGTGACGGTTGGCTTCAGCTTCGCGATCGCGTCGGTGGCCGGCGTCGGCGTGGTCATGCTGCTGGCCGGCGGGCAGGCACTGCTCGGATACGCCGTGCTGGCCATCGCGGTGGTGCTGATGTTCGGGGCCGCCGTCGTCTCGGCGACGTTGAGCCAGATCTTCCGCGTTGCCGTTTACGAATATGCGCTCAGCGGGCAGACGCCGGGTGGATTCAACGGCCAGCAGCTCCAGGCCGCCTTTCAGCCGCAGCCGGCCTAGCCGGCGGCGCGGTCGCCCAAAAATAGTTAGAGTTGAGCGGAACAGACTCAACCTTGACGGCGTTGAACAACGCGACAAGCATTTTTCGCGGGCCCCGCTAGGCCCTATCTCAACCGAACGGAGGTGTCGTGGACTCTTTCAACCCGACAACCAAGACGCAGGCGGTGCTGACGTCGGCCCTGCAGGCGGCGACTGCCGCCGGCAACCCCGAAATCAGGCCGGCTCACCTGCTGTTGGCCCTGCTGACCCAGAACGACGGGATCGCTGCGCCGCTGCTGGAGGCTGTCGGCGTCGAGCCCGCCGCCATCCGCGCCGAGGCGCAACGCATCCTGGACCGGCTGCCGCAGGCCAGCGGCGCCAACTCGCAACCGCAGCTGTCGCGTGAATCGCTGGCTGCCATTACCACCGCGCAGCAATTGGCCACCGAGATGGACGACGAATACGTCTCCACCGAGCACCTGATGGTGGGTCTGGCCACCGGCGACTCCGAGGTCGCCAAACTGCTGACCGGACACGGCGCATCACCGCAGGCCTTGCGCGAGGCGTTCGTCAAGGTGCGCGGCAGCGCGCGGGTCACCAGTCCCGACCCCGAAGCGACCTATCAGGCGCTGGAGAAGTATTCCACCGACCTGACCGCCCGCGCTCGCGAAGGCAAGCTCGACCCAGTTATCGGGCGGGACAACGAGATTCGGCGCGTCGTGCAGGTGCTGAGCCGACGCACCAAGAACAACCCGGTGCTGATCGGCGAGCCCGGTGTCGGTAAGACCGCCATCGTGGAAGGCCTGGCCCAGCGCATCATTGCCGGCGACGTACCGGAGAGCCTGCGCGACAAGACCGTCGTCTCCCTGGACCTGGGTTCGATGGTCGCGGGCGCCAAGTACCGCGGCGAATTCGAGGAACGGCTCAAGGCTGTCCTCGACGACATCAAGAACTCCGCCGGGCAGATCATCACGTTCATCGACGAGTTGCACACCATCGTCGGAGCCGGGGCGACCGGCGAATCGGCGATGGACGCCGGCAACATGATCAAGCCGATGCTGGCCCGTGGCGAGCTGCGCCTGGTCGGCGCCACCACGCTTGACGAGTACCGCAAGCACATCGAGAAGGACGCCGCGCTGGAGCGGCGCTTCCAGCAGGTGTTCGTCGGCGAACCGTCGGCCGAGGACACTGTCGGTATCTTGCGCGGACTGAAAGACCGCTACGAGGTGCACCACGGTGTGCGCATCACCGACTCCGCGCTGGTTGCCGCCGCCACCCTGTCCGACCGCTACATCACCGCCCGCTTCCTGCCGGACAAGGCGATCGACCTGGTCGACGAGGCCGCGGCGCGGCTGCGGATGGAGATCGACTCGCGGCCCGTCGAGATCGACGAGGTCGAGCGGCTGGTGCGTCGCCTCGAGATCGAGGAGATGGCGCTGGCCAAAGAGGAGGACGCGGCGTCCAAGGAGCGGCTGGAGAAGCTGCGCTCCGAGCTGGCCGACCATCGCGAGAAGTTGTCCGAGCTGACCGCCAAGTGGCAGAACGAGAAGAGCGCCATCGACATCGTTCGCGAGCTCAAAGAACAGCTCGAGACGCTGCGCGGTGAATCCGATCGCGCTGAGCGCGACGGCGACCTGGCCAAAGCCGCCGAGCTGCGTTACGGGCGCATCCCGGAGGTCGAGAAGAAGCTCGACGCGGCGGTGCCGCACGCTGAGGCCCGCGAGAACGTGATGCTCAAGGAGGAAGTCGGTCCCGACGACATCGCCGACGTGGTGTCGGCCTGGACGGGCATCCCGGCCGGCCGGCTGCTGGAAGGCGAGAGCGCCAAGCTGCTGCGGATGGAAGACGAGCTGGGCAAGCGCGTCGTCGGGCAGCGCAAGCCCGTGCAGGCCGTGTCCGACGCGGTGCGTCGCACCCGGGCCGGGGTCGCCGACCCCAACCGCCCGACCGGTTCGTTCCTGTTCCTCGGCCCCACCGGGGTCGGCAAGACCGAGCTGGCCAAAGCGCTGGCTGACTTCCTGTTCGACGACGAGCGGGCGATGGTCCGCATCGACATGAGCGAGTACGGCGAGAAGCACTCGGTGGCCCGCCTGGTCGGTGCGCCACCTGGGTACATCGGTTACGACCAGGGCGGTCAGCTGACCGAGGCGGTCCGCCGGCGTCCCTACACGGTCGTTTTGTT
>NZ_JBAPMI010000352.1:0-1999 GCF_049278535.1 Mycobacterium sp.
CGTCCTCCAGTGACGTGCATCCGGTGTCCTCTCGTAGTTGGGTTGGGGTGGTCTGCGTAACCAGGTGGCCGTCGCGCATCAGCAACAGGTCGCCGCAATGGTCGGCTTCGTCCATCACGTGGCTGGAAACCAGCAGCGTGGTCCCCCCGCGAGCCAGGTCGGCGAACTGTTCCCAGAGATCTGCCCGTAGCACCGGGTCCAACCCCACCGTCGGTTCGTCGAGAACGAGTAACTCCGGCTGACAGACCAGCGCGCACGCCAGCGATACCCGGGTGCGCTGACCACCGGACAGATTGCCGCAGTAGGCAGTGCTGTGATCGGTCAGCCCAACCCGCTCGATCGCGGAGTCTGCGGCGTCGCCATCAAACCCGTAGAGCGCAGCGAAATATCGAACGTTGTCGACGATCCGCAGGTCGCCGTAGATCGTCGGGTCCTGCGGCAGATAGCCGAGCCGGTGCCGCAACGGCGAAGACCCGGCGGGCAGGCCGAGCACCCGCACGGTACCCGAGGTGATGAGCTGGGTGCCGACGACGCATCGGATCAACGTGGTCTTTCCGCAGCCTGACGGCCCGAGCAGACCGGTGATGCTGCCGCGGGCCACCCGCACCGAGAAGTCGTGCAGTGCAGGCCGTTTACCGCGAACCACCCGCAAGTGGTCGATATCGATCGCGACCTCGTGACCCGTTGACATTAATTCATCGTTTGATGAAGTCATCATAGGATGAATATTCACCCCTGCTGGCCGGCTGTCAAGGGTCGCAGGCAGAATCTGTGCGGTGGGCGCTGAGCAACTAGCGGTCGACCCGGTCGAAGCCGCACATCGACTACTCGGCGCAACCCTCACCGGTCGTGGCGTGAGCGCGACAATCGTCGAGGTCGAGGCGTATGGCGGCCCGCCTGATGGCCCCTGGCCGGACGCCGCCGCGCACTCATACCGCGGTGTGACCGCCCGCAACGCGGTGATGTTCGGGCCCGCCGGCCGGCTCTACACCTACCTCAGCCATGGCATCCACATCTGCGCGAACGTGGTCTGCGGACCCGCCGGGATCGCGGCCGCCGTCCTGCTCAGGGCTGCGGTCATCGAGACCGGGTTCGACGTCGCCCAGGCCCGGCGTGGGGCGGCGATCCGCACTCGCGCGCTGGCGCGTGGCCCAGGGAATCTCTGCTCGGCAGTCGGAATCACCATGGCCGACAATGGAATTGACCTGTTCGGCAGCGACAGTGCAATACGGCTGACACTCGACTGTGTGGCCGAAGCCAGTTCAGGACCTCGCGTCGGTGTCAGCCAGGCTGCCGACCGACCGTGGCGGCTGTGGTTGCCCGGCCGGACGGAGGTCTCTGCCTACCGGCGCAGTCCGCGAGCGCCGGCACCGGGTGCCAGTGACTGATTCGACGCGCCGTCCGGTCGCCCGCCGCGGGCGCGCCGCGCAGATGCGAGAAGATCTATGACTGTGGGCGCTGAAATCGTCGAAGAGCTGAGCTGGCGTGGACTGATTGCACAGTCCACCGACCTTGATGCGCTGACACAAGCAGCCGACGACGGTCCGATCACCCTGTATGCAGGGTTTGATCCCACCGCGCCCAGTCTGCATGCTGGTCACCTGGTGCCGTTGCTGACGCTGCGGCGTTTTCAGCAGGCCGGCCATCGGCCGATCGTTCTTGCCGGCGGCGCCACGGGTCTGATCGGCGACCCGCGCGAAACCGGCGAACGAGCGCTCAGCACCGAAGAGACCGTGCAGGAATGGACCGGGCGGATCCGCGGGCAACTCGAGCGATTTGTCGAGTTCGACGGCTCACCAACTGGTGCGATCGTCGAGAACAACCTCGAGTGGACCAGCGCGATGTCAGCGATCGAGCTGCTGCGTGACGTCGGTAAACACTTCTCGGTCAACGTGATGCTGGATCGCGACACCATTCGGCGGCGGCTGGAAGGCGACGGGATCTCCTACACGGAGTTCAGCTACATGCTGTTGCAGGCCAACGACTACGTCGAGCTTCA
>NZ_JBAPMI010000353.1:0-7472 GCF_049278535.1 Mycobacterium sp.
CCTTGGAGGCCGAGCACCAGGCCATCGTGCGCGATGTGCTGGCTGCCGGTGACTTCTGGGGCGGCTCGGGTTCGGTGGCCTGCCAGGAGTTCATCACCCAGTTGGGCCGCAACTTCCAGGTGATCTATGAACAAGCCAACAGCCACGGCCAAAAGGTGCAGACCGCCGGCAACAACATGAGCTCGACGGACTCCGCCGTCGGCTCCAGCTGGGCCTAACACCCACCCAACTCCTGTGGCCCGCACACCCACCGGTGTGCGGGCCACAACCTTTTCCGGGGGCTAGTCGTCCATCGGCGAATGCGGGAACCCCGTTCGAGCACAGTCCGATTCGGCGCGGCACATCTCCTTACCCATTATTCATTGGGCGGTCGGGATCCTCCGCTGCCTCCGGACCGGAGTCGATTCAGCTTTGGCCGACGAGCAGGATAATCTCCAAAAAAGGCCCTAATCAAGGCAATTGATGCACAGGACTTCGTCGAGAGTTGCGGTAGCGGCTGTGCTGTCAGCCCGATCCAGTCGTTCGGTGTCGAACATCGCCGGACCGTCGGCCATCAGTCCAGTCAGGACGTAGCGGCCGCCATCCGGTGTCCGGCGTACCGTTTTCTCGGGGGCGCTGGCGCCGTTGAGCTTAGTAGCGTCGGCGAGGTTGATTCCCACCTGGAAGACCCGAGATTCGGCGTCGAGGATCGCGGTGAGCCGGGCGATGTAGCTGTCGGGGGCAAAGAACTGCCAGCCGTGGTCCAGATGCAGCCAATGGCGTCCGCGAACGTGTTCGCGAAGCTCGGCCCCGACGGCGCCCTCGACAAACTCAAGAAACGCGTAGCGCTGGTGCAGGATCGCGCGTTCCTCGGGTGATCGACCGTCATCGAAAACCAGAAAGCGTCCAACCTGTGCCACATCAAGGCAGCAGTGCAAAAACGAGTTCAGTGTCACTGCGGTGGTGCCCCAGTTCGGTCCGGCGATCATGCTGACTGTGACCGCTTCGTTGCGTGGTCTTAGGCTGAGGTTGCGCACCAACACTTCTGGGTATGACGATGTCGCTTCGAGCATGGCCGGAACCGATACGTCGCGGTTGGCCGCGATCCTTTTTCGGTCATCGTCAGGGATGTCAGGCCGGGCCAGTAGGCGTCGGCACAGGATGAACGCCTCGTGATGGTTGCCGATCCCGGATGCGCACACCGCCTGCTCGTCGATGGCGCGCCAGGCGTAGATGGCTGGGTCGTGAATGATGATATCGTCTGCGGGAAGCGGGATTTGGACAGCGCGTTCAGCGAATAGGTAGCCGAGTCGGTAGCGCTTTTCGGCGCTATAGTGTCGGGCGATGCCATAGAAGGGCTCGGCGCGGGTCGGTCGAAACTCCCAGGCTTGCATGTACGCGTTCTGGACCTCGAGCCACGGCGTATCGAGTTTTTCCAGCGACTGCGCAATCCGGAGCATCGCCAAGAAGATGTCCTCGTCCTCGGCGCCGATCTCGATCAGCCGCTCGGAGTACCTGGACGCATTGATGAAGTCTTCGATATTGAAATAGATCTGGGCCAGCATATGCACGGGTAGCGGATCGTCGGGGTTGCTTTCCGCTTGGAGCAGGAAGCGATCGATCAACCGCTGGTGAGGATCGACCTCCCGAGGGACGTCAGCCTGAGGCACCACACTGCTTACGGCCGTCTCAAACTGAGCGTCAGTAATCTCGAGGCCCAGCTCGTCGGCGAGGCGGCGGATCACAACGGCGGGGGTGGAGCGAAGCGCCTCGAAATCGACCCGCACGGTCGCGACGCCGGCTAGCGAGAGGTCGCGAGCGGCGATCAATTGAGCGGTCGACTCAGCCCGTTCCTGCTCGTCCTTCCACCATCCAAGTCGATTCAGCGACGCCACAATGTTCGCCGCGGGTCGGTCTACCACAACCGGCACGACCGGACCCCAGGCGTCACGGATGCGATCAACCGCAACGCAAAGAACGGGGTGCTTCACGCCGGGCCGGCGTTCCGCGATGTGGGCTGCACGGCGATGGTTGTCGGCCCAACTGCGAAGTTTCGCCTTTAAGGTACGAGCATCCATTTGCAACTGACCACCAGGCTCGCTAAAAGCCCTGCGACACAATTGGCTGAGATCCGAGTCCTCCCAGGTGTCGTCCAGCTCACGAACGCCCACGTCAAATCGAGTGCCCATGAACACCCCGAGGTGATGGAGCACTTTGGCGACGGCCGACGTGCCGCCACACCACGGGCCGAGCACGACGATGATCGGCTCAGCGACCGCCATGACGCCCTCCCGCAGTGCCGAATTGCCAGGTACGGTACCCGATGTCCGCTGTATTTGCCGGGCGAGGCATAGCAGGTGCACCTCGCGCTGCGGCTAAAAATTCGTCAGCGTCAGCGATGGTGCGCTTGCCGATCTTACGGATGACGTCATCGTTCAAGGATCCCGCTATTTCAACGCGCTGTCGGCCCTGACGTTGCCTGGTAGTTCGGCCGACCCTGCGAATGCGTTGCAGCGCAGAGCGACTTGACGAGCGACACCACAGGATCGCCGGCCGCAGCGACAGGCATCTCCGAGTGGATGGTCATGAAAGACGTTGTCAACATTCACTTCTCCGTATTTCCCGGCTTTGGAGAGGCCACAAATATCAGGTGCACCGATGAGATGCATGGAAAGCGCATATCCGCGGGCCCGCACCGTCGTTAGCCAGATAGCCAGCACATGTGAGAAAGATATGAGCTTCGTGACAACGCCGTGTGTGGCAGGGAGAATTGACGAGCATGGCGGTTATGTCGAGTTCCGCACGTGAGCAGCGGCCACGTCAAGCCATCCTCGGTCAGCTGCCACGGATCTGCCGGGACGACGGATCCCCGATTCGGGTTTTGCTGGTCGACGACGAACCGGCCTTGACCAACCTGGTCAAGATGGCGTTGCACTACGAGGGCTGGACGGTCGAGGTCGCGCACAACGGCCGGGAAGCCGTCAGTAAGTTCGACGATGTCGAGCCCGATGTGCTCGTCCTCGACATCATGCTTCCCGACATCGATGGCCTTCAGATCCTGCAGCGGATCCGCGAGTCAGGCCCCTACACTCCCACCCTGTTTCTTACTGCGCGAGACTCGGTGATGGACCGGGTGACCGGCTTGACCGCCGGCGCCGACGACTACATGACCAAGCCATTCAGCCTGGAGGAGTTGGTCGCGCGCTTACGCGGCCTGCTCCGCCGATCCAGCCACCTCGCTCCGCCGGCAGAGGAGAGCCTCACCATCGGCGACCTGACCCTCGACGGCGCGAGCCACGAGGTAACCCGTGCGGGCGCACCGATTTCGCTCTCGTCAACCGAGTTCGAGTTGTTGCGCTTCTTGATGCGCAACCCACGCCGGGCGCTGACCCGCACCGAAATTCTGGACCGTGTCTGGAATTACGACTTCGCCGGACGCACCAGCATTGTCGATCTGTACATCTCGTACCTACGGAAGAAGATCGACGCCGGCAGAGAGCCGATGATCCACACCGTACGCGGCGTCGGGTACATGCTCCGCCCACCCGCATAATGCCAAGATGAGGCAAATGACCGGGCGCCCAAGCACTCCGTGGTGGCGCCCACGGACATTGCGTCACCAGCTGGTCCTCGGCGTCTCGATGGTGGTCACGATCGTCGTCTTGGTGGTCGGGGTCATCTCCGTGGTGAGCCTGCGGGCCTACGTCAATGCGATGAACGATGCCGAAGTGTCCGAATCTCTTGACGCACTGGATCACTCGTTCGCCAGGTACCGCGCCGGCGACGCGGGCCATCATGGCGACATAGGCCAAGCCTTGTTGGGATTCACCGGGCAGAACGCGGGCAACGTCATCGCCGTTGTCCACAACGGCGATGTGATCGGTTCGGCCGTGTTTTACGAGGACGATCCACGCCCCGGTGGACCCGACGTGGTCGCGGCCATCAAGCAACAGCACTGGCGCGATGGTGAGTTACGCACGTTAAAACTCGGCAGGCTTGGTCCATACCGGGTGAGCAGCCAACAATCCGGCACCAATGATGTTCTTGTGGTTGGGGTTTCACTAGGTTTGGTCAACAAGACCATCAGCCGCCGAATCGTCAGTGCAACAGTACTTTCGATAGCAGCGCTGTTGGTGACGGCAGGCCTCACCGCATTGGTGGTCGGCTACGCGCTGCGCCCGTTACGTCGGGTCGCCGTCACCGCCGCAGAGGTCGCGGGCACACCGCTGACCGGCGACGATCATCGCATCACTGCCAGGGTGCAATCGGACGACACCGATCCAGACAACGAGGTCGGAATTGTCGGCCACACCTTGAACCGACTGCTGGAAAACGTCGATGGCGCGCTCACTCATCGAGCCGAATCCGACCGGCGCATGCGGCAATTCATCACCGACGCCAGCCACGAACTGCGCACGCCACTGGCAGCGATCCAGGGCTACTCCGAGCTCACCCGCCAGGACAGCGCAGCGCTGCCACCGACGACGGAATACGCGCTGGCCCGTATCGAGTCGGAGGCCCGGCGGATGACCTCGCTGGTCGACGAGCTCCTACTGCTGTCCCGGTTGGGCGAGGGCGAAGATTTGCGCACCGAAGATGTCGACCTGGGTGACATCGTCCTCAATGCGGTCAACGACGCCGCTGTGGCAGCGCCCACCCACCAGTGGTTCAAAGACCTGCCCGACGAGCCGGTCTGGGTACGCGGCGATTCCGACCGACTGCATCAACTCATCAGCAATCTGCTGGCCAACGGCTGGATGCACACCCCGCCCGGCGTCACGGTGACGACCGGAATCGCCTGCCATCGCTCGGGAAACGAAGCGCCTTACGCCGAGCTGACAGTTGCCGATGACGGGCCCGATATCGATCCGGAACTACTCCCCCATCTTTTCGACCGATTCGTGCGCGCGAAAGACGCCCCGCACGACGGCTCGGGAAACGGGCTCGGCCTCGCGATTGTCGACTCGATCGTCAAAGCGCATGCCGGGACGGTCAGCGCCGAATCCTCCGGCGGCCAAACCACATTCCGGGTGCGTCTGCCACTCGTTGAGTAGCCCGGATCACAGCGATCTCAGCAAAGCTGAATAGTCTCGTCTAGGCTAGTCAAGGATAGAAAGTGCCTGTTCCGCAAACCAAATCCGGTTGGCGTGCTGTAAAGAAAACGTTAGCGACGGCGCTTTGTACATCGATCGCGCCTAGCTTCTATCCAGACCTCATCTTCGAGGACTAAATTGCTTGCCGGAACCAAGACTTGATCGCCGGTCGACCTGACCGGCTTGTCACGAACGGAGAAACGATGGCCGTGGTTGCCTACGTCCTGCTGACGGTGGCAGTGTTCGCCGTCCTGGGGATTGCGCAAAAGCTGGTCGAAAAGCTGTGAGCTTCGAAAACATAGTCGGCCTCGTGCTCGCTGCGATAGTTGCCGTTTACCTGGTCGCTGCGCTGTTCCTCCCGGAAAGGTTCTAGTGAGCACAACTGGCGCGGGGATCGCATTCCTCGCTTTGCTCGTGTTTGCTTTGGTGGCAGTCCACGTGCCGCTGGGCGATTACATGTATCGCGTGTACACCTCGGAGCGGGACTGGCGGATCGAAAAGCTCGCCTACCGGATCATCGGCGCCAACCCCAAAGCCCAACAGCCCTGGTTCGCCTACGCCCGTAGCGTGCTGGCTTTCTCGGCGGTCAGCGTGCTGTTCCTGTTCTTCTTCGAGTTGTTGCAGGGCAAGCTGCCACTGCACCTGCACAACCCGGCGACCCCGATGACGCCGGCGCTGGCCTGGAACACCGCAGTCAGCTTCGTGACGAACACCAACTGGCAGGCGTACTCCGGTGAGTCAACGCAAGGTCATCTGGTGCAGATGGCCGGGTTGGCCGTGCAGAACTTCGTATCCGCCGCGGTGGGCATGGCCGTCGCGATAGCTCTGGTTCGCGGCTTCGCGCGAACCAAAACCATTGAGCTAGGCAACTTCTGGGTGGATCTGGTTCGGGGCACCGTGCGCATCCTGCTGCCGCTGTCGTTTATCGCCGCGCTTGTGCTCGTCGCGGGCGGCGCGATCGAGAACTTTCACTTGCACGATCAGGTCGTGACCACGCTGAACGGCGCGCAACAAACCATTACCGGCGGGCCGGTCGCCAGCCAGGAAGCCATCAAGGAACTCGGCACCAACGGCGGCGGGTTCTACAACGCAAACTCCGCTCACCCCTTCGAAAATCCGAACAGGTTCACCAACTGGGTCGAGATCTTCCTACTGCTCGCGATCAGTTTCTCGCTGCCGCGCACCTTCGGGCGCATGATCGACAGCAAGAAGCAGGGTTTCGCAATCGCCGCGGTCATGGCTGTCCTCGCAGCGACGAGCTGGGCGATCACGATGTGGATGCAGGTGCAGCACCACGGCACGGTGCCGACCGCGGTCGGCGGGGCCTTGGAAGGTGTCGAGCAGCGCTTCGGTGTTCCCGACTCTTCGGTATTCGCCGCTTCGACCACGCTCACCTCGACCGGCGCTGTCGACTCGGCACATGACTCGTACACCAGCATCGGTGGGCTGGTCGAACTGTTCAACATGCAGATCGGTGAGGTGGCGCCGGGCGGCGTCGGCTCTGGTCTCTACGGCATGCTGATCATGGCCGTCATCACGGTATTCGTCGCCGGGCTGATGGTCGGCCGCACACCGGAATACCTCGGCAAGAAGATCAGGCCCCGCGAAATGAAGCTTGCGGCAAGCTATTTTCCGGTGACCGAATTGCTGGTGCTGGTCGGTGCCGGCGTCGCGATGGGGTTGCCCGGCCCGCGGTCCGGCATGGCCAACACCGGACCACACGGCCTGTCCGAAGTGCTCTACGGATTCACCTCGGCGGCCAACAACAACGGCTCTGCATTCGCCGGCCTGTCGGCGAACACCACGTTCTACAACACAGCGCTGGGCCTGGCCATGTTGTTCGCCAGGTTCCTGCCGATGATCCTTGTGCTGGCCCTAGCCGGATCACTTGCGCGCCAAGGTCATACGCCTGAATCGCCGGGCACGCTACCGACCCATCGGCCGCAGTTCGTCGGTCTGGTGGCGGCCGTGACGGTCATTCTGTGCGCCCTGACCTTCCTGCCGGCTCTGGCACTCGGGCCCCTCGCTGAAGGAATTCACTGACATGACTACGCCTGCGGCTTCCAAAACCGACGCGGCTCACGCGTCGCACCACCGCATAGGCGGCCACGCATCGAGCGGGCGCGTCGAAGGCGGCTTGCTCGACCCCGCGCTGCTGGCAAAATCCCTGCCCGAGGCAATCCGCAAGTTCGATCCGCGCACCCTGTGGCACAACCCGGTGATGTTCCTCGTCGAAATCGGCGCCATCTGGTCGACGGTCCTCACTGTCCGCGAGTCGTCGTGGTTTGGCTGGCTGATCGTGTTCTGGCTCTGGCTGACAGTCCTTTTCGGCAACCTGGCAGAGTCCGTCGCTGAAGGGCGCGGCAAGGCACAAGCCGATACTTTGCGGAAGTCCAAGGC
>NZ_JBAPMI010000354.1:0-3875 GCF_049278535.1 Mycobacterium sp.
CCTTGGAGGCCGAGCACCAGGCCATCGTGCGCGATGTGCTGGCTGCCGGTGACTTCTGGGGCGGCTCGGGTTCGGTGGCCTGCCAGGAGTTCATCACCCAGTTGGGCCGCAACTTCCAGGTGATCTACGAACAAGCCAACAGCCACGGCCAAAAAGTCCAGACCGCCGGCAACAACATGAGCTCGACGGACTCCGCCGTCGGCTCCAGCTGGGCATAACGCTCAACAACGTCAACTGCGTTCGCGTTGAACGCTATCCGAGGCGCCGACAGTGCCCGCACCAAGCGGGCCTGCCGGCGTTTTCGTTACAGCAGCCCGCTCGTGGCTCGGTGGATTCGGCATGCCGGCAACAGGGCTAGTCACCACGAGTCACAGCAGCACCGACAGCCGGTGCCTAGTCCTTTTTGAAATCATGGTCACATGCGATATCAACCCAGCCGTGATATCGCATACGGTCACAAAACGAAAAATGGATGTCGCCTCCCTCAGAGGCGGATATGACGGGTGAGACTCGCCTTGTGGGTCGCGCGGCCAAGCGATGGCATGGTCCCGCTCTCCGTGGTACCAGTGGTACCGGCTAGCCTGGACGGCACCACATCGAGCAAGGAGCGTCCATGGAAGGCTTCGCCGGAAAAGTCGCGGCAGTCACCGGAGCCGGATCGGGCATCGGCCAGGCACTGGCCCTCGAACTGGCCCGCTCCGGCGCCTCGGTAGCGATCAGCGACGTCAACCTCGAGGGGCTGGCGGAGACCGAAGAACAGCTGAAAGCCATTGGCGCACCAGTCAAATCCGACCGGCTCGACGTCACCGAGCGTGAAGCCTTCCAGCTCTACGCGGACCAGGTCAAAGACCACTTCGGCAAGGTCAACCAGATCTACAACAACGCCGGTATCGCCTACACCGGCGACGTCGACATCAGCCACTTCAAGGACATCGAGCGGGTGATGGACGTCGACTTCTGGGGAGTTGTCAACGGCACCAAGGCATTTCTGCCGCATCTGGTCGCCTCCGGTGACGGCCACGTCGTCAACATCTCCAGCCTCTTCGGGCTGATGTCGGTGCCCGGGCAGGCCGCGTACAACTCGGCCAAGTTCGCCGTCCGTGGCTTCACCGAGGCACTACGGCAGGAGATGGTGCTCAACCGCGAACCGGTCAAGGTGACGTCGGTGCACCCCGGCGGTATCAAGACCGCGATCGCCCGCAACGGCATCACCGCCGAAGGGGTCAGCGCGCAGGCGCAGTCGACGTTCTTCGACAAGCGACTGGCCAGCACCACCCCCCGCCGCGCGGCCGAGATCATCCTGGACGGGGTTCGCAAGAACAAAGCGCGGGTGCTGGTCGGCCAAGACGCTGTGGTGCTGGATTTGATTGTGCGAGTTACCGGTTCGCATTACCAGCGGTTGTTCTCCCCCGTCGTCGGACGGATGAAGCCGCCGTCCCGCTAGCGTTTCAGCGACCGAGTGGGTGCTCGTTCAGCCAGGCGTCGGCTACCACTTGCGGGTCGGCGCCCGCGGCGACTTGGCGACGCATGTCGACCAGGGCCGCGGTGTCCAGCACGCCGGCCACTTCGTTGACCGCCAGCAGCTGCCGATCGTTCAGTTCGTTGCGGCGGTACAGCGGCACCACGTTTTCGGCCTGCACCAGAGCCGGTTTGCCGTCGGTCAGCACCACCAGGTCGGCGGGCACGTTGGGATCGGCGGTGGTGGTCCACGCCGCCGTCACCTCGCCGGCCTTGACCGCTGCGAAAAGCTTTGCATCGTCAGCAAATTCGCGACCGGCGGGTAGACGACAGCTTCCGACCACCGAGGGCGTCGACGCACCGGCGACCGATCCGACGACCAAGCCGTCGCAATGCCGGGTCAGCGCGCTGAGATCGCCACCGCCCCAACTCTTCGACGTCGACTCGGCGACCGCCAGCGCGGGTTTGTCCTCGGCCGCGGTGGTGTAGTCGCCGGCAGCGATACCCTCCGGCAGCGCGCCGACCATCGTCTTGTACACCTGCGCGTCGGACCGGACGGTGGCTCCCGGCTGGAAAGCCTGCAGCACCCGGCCGGTGAGACTGGGCACGACCACAAACGCGCCGGAGTCCAACTTGGTCAACGGATTTAGCGCCTGCTCGGTGCGTGCCGGGAATCCGTAGGACCGCAGTGCGCCGGTGTAGACGTCGGCCAGCACGGTCGATTCGATTCCGGCGCGAGACCCGACTACCAGATCGGCCGGGTGACCGTTCTCGCTACAGCCCGCGGTCGCCAGCGCAGCGGTCAGCGCCAGCGCGATCCACCGGCCGGCAGTCACTCCGCGACATCTGCGGCGGCAGCCACGGCAGCGGCGACGGCCGGTGCAACCCGCGGGTCAAGCGGGCTCGGAACGATCCGGTCCTTCGCCAAGTCATCGACCGCGATGGAGAAAATTGCTTCGGCCGCAGCCATTTTCATCTCTTCGGTGATCTTGCGGGCCCCGGCGTCCAGCGCACCGCGGAACACCCCGGGGAAGGCGAGCACGTTGTTGATCTGGTTGGGGAAATCGCTGCGCCCGGTGGCGACGATCGAGGCATGCTTGGCCGCAGCGTCGGGGTGGACTTCCGGGTCGGGATTCGACAACGCGAACACGATGCTCTTGGGCGCCATGGTGGCGATCAGCTCCTCGGGGACGACGCCGCCGGAGACCCCGAGGAACACGTCAGCGCCTTCGAGCGCTTCGACCATGCCGCCGGTGCGCCCCAGTGGGTTGGTGCGTGCGGCCAGTTCGGCTTTGACGCCGTTCATCTCGGCGCGGTCGCGATGCAGAATGCCTTGTGAGTCGAGCACGGTGATATCCGAAATACCCTTGGCCTGAAGCAAATTGGCGCATGCAACACCCGCTGCCCCGGCACCGGAGACCACGACGCGCAGTGCGGTCATGTCGCGGTTGAGCACGGTTGCGGCACCCATCAGCGCGGCCAGCACGACGATTGCGGTGCCGTGCTGGTCGTCGTGCATCACCGGACAGTCCAGCGCCTCGATGACCCGGCGCTCGATCTCGAAGCAGCGCGGCGCCGAGATGTCCTCGAGATTAACCGCGCCGAACGTCGGGCGCAGCCGCACCAGCGTCTCGACGATCTCGTCGGGATCCTTGGTGTCGAGCACGATCGGGATGGCGTCCAGCCCGGCGAACTCCTTGAACAGCCCGCACTTGCCCTCCATCACCGGCAGCGACGCGGCCGGCCCGATGTCGCCGAGACCGAGGACCGCGCTGCCGTCGCTGACCACCGCCACCAGCCGGCCCGACCAGGTGTAGCGGGCGGCCAGCGTGTGGTCGCCGGCGATCGCGCGGCTGACCTGGGCCACACCCGGGGTGTAGGCGATCGACAGCGAGCGCTGAGTGTCCAGCGCAGTCGTCAGACCGACGGAGAGCTTGCCACCCGAGTGCGCCTCGAAGATCTCCGCATCGGTGATGGCGCTCTCTTCAGCGTGGGTCTGTATCGATTCAACCAATTCAGACACGTCGCCCAGCGTACTGACTACTCATTAGTAGCCCTAATCGACAATTGCTCGCGGAGCCTCAGATCAGGCCCAGGTCGGTGACCGCGCTGCGCTCGTCGGCGAGCTCGGCGGTCGACTTGTCGATCCGGCTGCGGGAGAAGTCGTTGATGTCCAGACCCTGCACGATGCTCCAGTCACCGCCCTTGGTGGTCACCGGGAACGACGAGATCAGACCCTCCGGCACGCCGTAGGAGCCGTCGGAGACGACGGCCATCGAGACCCAGTTGTCCTTCGGGGTGCCCAGCAGCCAGTCGCGGGCCGCGTCCACCGTGGCCGAGGCCGCCGAGGCGGCCGACGAGCTGCCACGTGCATCGATGATCGCCGCGCCGCGCTTGGCGACGGTCGGGATGAAGTC
>NZ_JBAPMI010000355.1:0-3095 GCF_049278535.1 Mycobacterium sp.
CGTGCATGAGAATAGACGCGAGCAGCGCTCGGTGCTGGTGCAGGAGCTGCGTGTTTGCAACTGTTCACCCTGCAGCAACAACTGTTCATCTCCGGTAACAGCCGAGTAACAGTGGCAGCCCTTTAAGCGCCTCCCGGCCGCTCCGAAACGGCCGTGAAGTGCGCAAACGTGTTGGTCTTGGTCGGGTGACGGCCGTCTCACGCAGATTGGGCTCGGTGCGGGGCGCGCGCAGCCGGCCGAGTCGTGGCCGTGCGGAGCGAAAAAAATCTAGCCGCGGATAACCTCCGCAGACGGTCGGCAATAGGGCTTCAGCTGGGCATTTGTGCCTCGAACAGGTTGCCGGTGGGCCGAGCCGCGACGCGCAGCGGCCGGCGTCGGTGGCCGAGCGTTTCAGGGTGCCGCCCGGCCTCGGGCGTGGCTAGTATCTGGCCATGCCGTTCACCAGCGGCTCGACCTTCACTGGATACAGCGTCCTACGGCTTTTGGGCCGTGGGGATACGGGCGAGGTGTATCTCGCTCAGCATCCGCGGTTACCGCACTGGAACGCCCTGAAGGTCTTGCCTGCCGCGCTGACCGAAGACCGCGAGTTTCGTGACAGGTTCATGCGCGAGACCCCGATCGCGACAAGCCTCTATCACCCCCACATCCTGGGAGTCGAGTATCGCGGCGAGTCCGACGGACAGTTGTGGGTCACGATGGACTACGTCAAAGGCATCAGTGCCGCGGAGTTGATCGCCAGCCGATACCCGAGCGGAATGCCGGCCGGTGAGGTCCTGGCGGTCGTGACAGCCGTCGGCGACGCGCTCGACTACGCACACAGCCGGGGCATGCTGCACCGCGTCGTCAAACCCAGCAACATCCTGTTCACCAACCCGGCCGACGGTGAGCAACAGATTTTGCTCACCGACTTCGGGCTTGCTCCACAACTCGGCGACCCGGACGGGCCGGACCTCACCGGCGAGGCGGTGGCCTACGCGGCACCTGAGCAGTTGACCGGGTCCGACATCGATGGTCGCGCAGACCAGTATTCGCTTGCGGCCACCGCGTATTTCCTGCTGACCGGCGCGCCGCCTTTCCAGCAGTCCAATCCTGTCGCCGTGATCAGCCAGCACCTGACCGCGCAGCCGCCCAGCCTGCGAGACCGACGCCCCGATGTCGCGCGGCTGGACAGTGTGTTCGCCGTCGCGCTCGCCAAAAACCCCCGCGATCGGTTCGGCAGCTGCCGTGCGTTCGCGGACGCCATGAGCCACGGTGCCGGGGCGTGGACCGGGGATCGCAGCCCGGAGGCCTACCTCACGGTCGTCGACTATCCCGAGGACCACGACGCACTCCACGCGCAACCCGCAGCGCAAGGAGCGGCTGAGTCGGCAGCGGCCGCCTTCT
The DNA here is from genome assembly GCF_049278535.1 of Mycobacterium sp. Classification (GTDB taxonomy): domain Bacteria; phylum Actinomycetota; class Actinomycetes; order Mycobacteriales; family Mycobacteriaceae; genus Mycobacterium. Next base: position 1,384 of record NZ_JBAPMI010000355.1, read on the forward strand.
TCCCGACGTGGGCCAAGACCGTGCAGCGCCTGGCGCAGCATCATCAGAAAACGGAAAAGGAAGTCGCCGTTGACGATTCGATAAAGCCGGCCAAGCCCCCACGCAGTCGGTGGCCTTGGGTTATTGGGCTGGGTACCGCAGCGGCGTCGCTTGCCCTGGGCCTGGTCGCGGTCGGCGTCATCATCGGTCGTGACAACGACAACGGCATGCACGCTGCCGGCGCCCTGGGACCCATTCGTAACCCGGCGCCGAAAGCGGCGCCCCCGGCCAGCGCACATGATTTCCCCATCGCAGGCGAGGCGCTGGACGGGTCGTACCGGATCGACGTCAACCGCGCCGACCAGACCTATAACGGTGCCGCCGACCCGCAACCGCCGAACGTCAACACCTGGTGGGCTTTCCGAACGGCGTGCACGCCGAAATCCTGTGTGGCAACCGGGGCCATGCTCGACGAGACCGGCCACCTACAGCTGAGCGAAACCGGGGGCAGCAAGTCCGTCGTGATGGACTTCCATAACGGCGCCTGGCAGTCGAGACCGGACACGATGCTGTTCGCGTGCTTGGGACCGAATGGGGCTACGGCCAAACAGACCACCACACAGGCGATTTCGTTGCGGCAAGACCATGGGGCACTTCGCGGCAAGATGACCGTCATGGTCGAAAGCAACGAGTGCGGCCAGCAAGGCGCGACGATCGAAATCCCGGCGGTTGCGTCTCGTGTCGCAGATGTTCCCCCCGGGGTCGAAGTGCCCAACCCGCCAAGTGAACTTCCCCCTCCCCCGGCGCAGGGCAGGCCGCCTCGCTGACAAACCAGGCGCGGTTCAGCCGAACCGCAGCGGTAACTGAGTGAGCGCGAACGTCTTACTGGGAAACTTGATCTCAGGGTGGTAGTCCGGCGCCAACGCGAATTCGGGTATTCGCTTGAGCCATTCGTCGACGATCACCGTCAGTTCCATGCGCGCCAGGTGAGAGCCCAGGCAGCGGTGCGGCCCGCCGCCAAATCCCCAGTGCCGGTGCACTTTACCGTCCATGACCAGTTCATCGGTGGAGATCGAGTCGCTGCCGTCGCGATTGATCGCAGCCATGCAGAGATGCACCGAAGATCCCGCGGGCAGTGTCATACCGCCGACGACGGTGGTTTGGGTCAGTACCCGTGGCGCCACCGGCGCCGACGGCTCCAATCGGACGATCTCCTCGATGAAAACCCTTATCTGCCTTTGATTACCGCGCAACTGTTCGCGAAGCGCCGGTCTGCGCGCCAGCTCCAGCAGCGAGAAGCCGATCGCCGCGGTCACTGTGTCCAGCCCGGCCAGGATCAGCAGATGGCTCATTCCCAGCAATTCGAGATCGGTGAAGTCGCCGTCACCGGTCATCACCGCCGACAGCATGTCTGAACCCGGGTCCTCCCGGCGCTGCTGGATTGCGTCGGCGAGGTATTGGTAAAGGGCGCGTGCCGGCGCGATGTCGGCTTCGGTGACATAGGGTTTGTCGGCTATCACCGCGTCTTTCCAGGCGATCAGGCGATCGCGGTCCTCCAGCGGCAGACCGTAGAGGTCGAGGAACACCTGGAATGGGTAGATGCTCGCCAGGTCTTTCATTGCATCGCACTCGCCCCGGCCGGCGAGCGCGTCAATCATGTCAGCGGCATGGCGAACCAGCACCGGCCGTGACTTGCTCAGTCCGAGCGGGCTGAAAAACGGCTGCAGGATTTT
>NZ_JBAPMI010000356.1:0-4949 GCF_049278535.1 Mycobacterium sp.
ACCCAGAGTTGGATCGTTACCTGAACGACTTCATCGCCGGGATCAACGTCCAGATCCGGCGGATTCTCGAGATCTTTCGCGACCGCGGATGGCTGCGTGACGACGTCCCGTTCGATGAACTCGTCGAGACGATGGCGGTGCTATGCAGCGTCGAAACCTATCTCCGAATGACCCACCGCGACGGATGGACCGCCGACGCGTACCAGGCATGGTGCAGACGCATGCTTGCCGAGACCGTTTGCGCTGCGTCGCTTAGTAACTGACCGGGCCGGCGGGCTCAGCGGAGTGCATCCGCAAAGGTTCGGTGTGCCCCACGACGTGGACGTCGGGTGACACCTGCTCGGTGTAGCCGAGCCCGAACCGCACCACGTACTGCTTGTAGAGAATCACCAAGGGGGCGGCGGCCAACGCGGCCTGCATGGCCGTCGCGTCGCCGATCGCGGTCACCGTGTACGGCGGGCTGTAGGTCCGCCCGTTAAGCAGCAACGTGTTGCCCACGCAGCGTGGCACCGAGGTGGCGATGATGCGCTGGTCCTGCATCTGGATCGCCTCGGCGCCGGCGCTCCACAGCGCGTTGAGAACGGCCTGGATGTCCTGCTGGTGCACGACGAGATCGTCCGGGGATGCGTCGCGGGGGAAGCGGCCATTGGCATCGCGCTGCGCGTCGTTGAGCGTCACGACCAGACCCGGCCCGTGCACGGGGTCAAGGCCGGCGTCACCGGCGAGCTCGGCGGACCGTCGCTTCATCGCCGCCAGTGCCGCATCCGGGGACCGGCCGTGCGTCGAGTCGATGGTGTTGGCCAGCCGGTCCCGTGCGCTGGTCAACCGGGCGACCGCGGACTTCTCGCTGCGCACCAGATCCACCAGCCGTGGCGCGTCGCTGCGCCGGATCTCGCCACCACCAGACACTCCGTGGGTGGCGCCGAGCAGCAGGCCGGCCAGCAGGCACACCACCGGGACACCGACCCGCCAGGCTGACGGCTGGGCTGCTCCGTCGCCGCCATCGGGTGCGGGGAACAGCCGGCGCAGCCTGATCGCCATCAGCTTCTCCGTTCGCTCCCGGTGCGTGCGTTACGCTCGTCGTTGCATCCGCCCTGAACCACCGTAGCTCCGAGGTAGAAATGCCCAAGTCCAAAGTCCGCAAGAAGACCGACTTCACCGTCTCCGCGGTGAGCCGCACCCCGGTCAAGGTCAAGGCCGGCCCGTCCAGCGTGTGGTTCGTGGTGTTGTTCTGTGGGTTGATGCTGATCGGTCTGGTCTGGCTGATGGTGTTCCAGTTGGCCGCGACGGGTCCGGACGCCCCGTCGGTGCTCAGCTGGATGGCCGAACTGGGTCCGTGGAACTACGCCATCGCGTTTGCTTTCATGATCAGTGGGTTGTTGCTCACGATGCGGTGGCGGTAGGCGCAGTCGCCGCCGTTATGCGCTGGTTTGCGGTCGCAGACGTTGCTGGGCCAGCAACCAGTGGGGGAACGGATCACACGGGTGTTATTCATCCCCATTGTTGATAGCGCTTGTGGATAACCACATCGGTAGTGGTAGACCCCCCTAGGAGCCTCGTGCAGCAAACACATTGGGCACCGTCTTCAACCGGAATCGCAGCTTGCGGGCTCGCCGGAGTTGTGATGGCTATCTCTTGTGTGACCGTCGTCACAGACCCGCCGGGGCGCCTTTTGCTCGGCATTGCCGGGGCGGGACTGATCTTGTTTGCGGGCGGGACGTGGCGTTCGCGCCCGAAGCTGGCAATCACCGCCGACGGTCTGCAGGTGGGCGAATGGATCCGGCCCGCCCAGCTGCGCCGACCCGATATCAAGATCATCCGAATCGCCGAATTCCGCCGCCTCGGCCGCAAAATGCGGCTACTCGAGATCGACGCCAACGACGGTCGGCTGTTCGTTTTCTCGCGCTGGGACCTCGGCACCGACCCGCTGGACGTACTCGACGTGCTGACCGCGCGCGGTTACGCGGGGTCGTGACGGCACACTTTCGCGCGAACCAGCAGTCAGGGTCGTAGATCAGCGAACATCACCGCCCTGGATGCTGCTTCGCGGCAGAAGGCGTCAGGAGATCGTGATCGACTCGATGACGACGGGCTCGCTGGGACGGTCGCCGGGGCCGGTCGCGGTGGTCGCGATCGCGTCGACCACGTGTTGCGAGTCGGGCTCCACGACCTCGCCGAAGATGGTGTGCTTGCGGTTCAGGTGCGGGGTCTGCCCGACGGTGATGAAAAACTGCGAGCCGTTGGTTCCCGGGCCCGCATTGGCCATCGCCAACCGGTAGGGCTTGTCGAACTGCAACTCGGGATGGAACTCGTCGGCGAACTTGTAACCCGGGCCGCCGCGTCCGGTGCCGGTGGGGTCGCCACCCTGGATCATGAAGCCGCTGATCACCCGGTGGAAGACCGCGCCGTCGTAGAACGGGCCGGAGCTACCGCCGGACGCGTTCTCGGTCGAGTACTCCTTGGTGCCTTGAGCCAGGCCCACGAAGTTGGCGACGGTCTTGGGCGCGTGGTTTCCGAACAACGCGATCTTGATGTCGCCGCGGTTGGTGTGCAGTGTGGCAGTGGCGGTCTGAATCGGGCTGGTAGTCACGGGATCACAGTCTGCCATCACCGTCTGTTCCGCCGGACATCCGGTGCCGGTAGGCGTGTGGCAGTCTGAACGTATCCCCAAGGCGGTCTTGCGAAAGGGCCAGAAATGCGCGCAAAGAACACCGTCCACTTGACCCCGCGCCAACGGCTGAGCCGCGGTCTGACCTACACGGCGGTCGGGCCGGTGGACGTGACCCGGGGCGTCGTCGGTCTCAGTGTGCATTCCGCGCAGGCGGGTGCGGAGAACCTGCGGCGCCGCTACCGCGAGGGCCGGCTGGCCCGCGACTTACGCAGCGCCCAAGAGGCTTTGGTGCAGGAGCTGGTGGCCGCCCAGGAAGTGGTCACAAGTTTGCCCGACGCGCTTCAGCAGGCCCGGCGCGCCCAACGGCGCCGGCCGCGGCCCTGGGTGCTTGTCGGGGCCGCCGCGGTAGTCCTCGCCGCCGGCGGGGCCGCGTTCTCGATAATCCGGCGCTCGTCGCATCAGGAGCCATCGGCGTTGCCCCCGAGCGTCGAAGTGGATCCGCCGCTGTAGGGGCGCGTTCGCGCGATACGGCGGACGGCGTGGCGATGTGCCAGCCGGATCAGAGAAGCGTAGAAATCCGCGCCGGCGGGCATGCGCTGTTGGCAGAGCACGCAAGTCAATTGGAGCGCCATGACAGAACCGCATAGAGATCCCGTGGGTCGTGCCCGGAAGCTAGAGAGCATCGTTGATGATCTCGACGACAAGGTTGCCAATGAACGCGAAGCAGAGGGTGTGCCCGGCAACCCCGCCGACCGAGATCGCCACGCCGTCAGTGGCGGCTTGGAGAACTCAGAAGATGAGCCCCCGGACTAAATAGCGTGACAGCTGCCCGACCAGTGATTCGGTCGGTCGCCAACGGGGTTTCACCCGATACTGACCTGCAGGCTGGCCGCAGCGGGATCATCGTCGGTGATGACGTTGTAGCCGCGAGCACCGGCTCGGTCGACGGCTGCTTTCACGACACCGAAGACGAGGCCTTGCAGCCCTGCGCCCAACACAACGGCGCCGCCTGAACGGCTCAGGTCCTTCGGGTTCGGCGGGGCGGGTTCATCGTCGCTCAATCGTTTCCAGATCATGCCGAATAGCGCACTTGCCAGCAGCCCTCCGGTGACGCTGGTAGCGACCGACAACGGGGTGTATAAAACTCTGGACGTCTTACTCACAGCATCCTCCTGGCAGTCGAATCCGCAGCGATGCGTACCCGGCCAGGGTGCGCGCCAATCACATTCGTGCTGCGGCACCAGGCTGCGCAAGTCCGCGGTGTCGCGTGGCCCTGCCAGCGTCGCGAGCGCCCAGCTGTAGGGGCGCGGTTGTCAAACTGTGGAGCCTAGGGGATTCGAACCCCTGACTTCTGCCTTGCAAAGGCAGCGCTCTACCAACTGAGCTAAGGCCCCTCTCGCCGACCTCAAGTCTGGTCGGCCGCCACGTGCCAAACCTCGACGCCGCGTTCCGACCGGATCACGACCACCAGCACCGCGATCGCTGCCAGCGGCAACACCAGTCTCACGAATCGTCTTGGCGAACACATGGTTGTGGGCCTAGGAGGACTCGAACCTCCGACCTCTTCGTTATCAGCGAAGCGCTCTAACCACCTGAGCTATAGGCCCGCACACGTACACGGACGAGCGACGAGATTACCGCACCGGAGCGGCCGCGCCCAAAACGCTAGTCCCGGTCGGCCAGCGTCACCTCGACGCCGCCGATCAAGTCGGTCGTCAGGTTGTAGATGAAGGCGCCGATGGTGGCCGCGGCGGTCATCAGGACGATGTTCACCAGGCCGATCAGCACCGCGCCGCCGAAGATCGTGCCGCTGGAGACCAGCTCGGCGGTGCCGCCGGTGTTGTTCAGCAGATCCCCGACGTTGCTGTTGAGCTTGTTCCACACGCCCATGCCGCCGAGCACCAGGTACAGAAATGCGACGGCAATCATCCACACGAAGAACAACGCCACCGACAGCACCACCGACACCTTCAAGGTGCTCCACGGGTCAACGCGCCGGATCTGCATGCTGGCCCGCACCGGGCCGCGCGGCCGCGACGAGACCTGGATCCGGCCTTCGGATCGAACCGGCGCCGTCATCGAGTCGTCCGGCCGGTCGTCGGCCGACTTCCGTTGTGCGCCACGCGGTATCGGTCCGGACAGGTCGGGTAATTCGCTGGCGTACGCATCGCTCTGCCGACTCTCGTTCTGCGCGGGAGCCGGCGCCGGCTCCGTTTCGGGTGGTGGTGTCCTGGTGGTGCCCGGCGCCGCCGTGCCGGAAATGAACCGGTTCAGGCGGGCCTCGGCGCTAGGGCTTGCGGTGCCGCGGCCGGGCTGGCGCTGCTGAGTTGGCGACGGG
>NZ_JBAPMI010000357.1:0-24491 GCF_049278535.1 Mycobacterium sp.
GCACGCGTGATTACCCGTAGTGAAGCATTCGCGAACCCGTCGCCAGGGGTTAGCCTCCCTATGCAATGAGCGCATTCACCCCCGACGTTCCCCACCCGCCCGAGGATGCCGTTTTGCCGTTGACCGGTGAACGCACCATCCCGGGTCTCGACGTGGAGAATTACTGGTTTCGCCGCCATGAGGTGGTCTACCAGCAGTTGGCGCGGCACTGTGCGGGTCGTGAGGTGCTGGAGGCGGGCTGCGGGGAAGGCTATGGCGCCGACCTGATCGCCGGGGTTGCGCGCCGGGTGATCGCGCTGGATTACGACCCGGCCACCGTCGCGCACGTGCGGGCCCGTTACCCGCGGGTGGAGGTCGTCCACGGCAACCTGGCCGAGCTGCCGCTTCCCGACCAGTCGGTCGACGTTGTGGTCAACTTCCAGGTCATCGAGCACCTGTGGGATCAGCCACAGTTCGTCGGTGAGTGCGCCAGGGTGCTGCGGCCCGGCGGGCTGCTGATGGTGTCGACCCCCAACCGGATCACGTTCTCCCCGGGGCGCGACACCCCGATCAATCCGTTCCACACCCGTGAACTCAACGCGGACGAGCTCGCCGGGTTATTGCGCGACGCCGGCTTTGCGTCGGCGTCGATGAGCGGCGTCTTCCACGGGCCACGGCTCGCCGAGATGGATGCCCGGCACGGCGGCTCGATCATCGACGCGCAGATCGCCCGCGCCGTCGCCGATGCGCCCTGGCCGGACCAGCTGCTGGCCGATGTCGCGGCGGTCACCGCGGCCGACTTCGACATCGTCGAGGCCGGCGCGGAGGCGTTACGTCACATCGACGACAGCCTGGATCTGGTCGCGATCGCGGTGCGCACATGACGCCCACCAAAGACGCGGTGCCGGGCTTGTTCACCCTGGTACTGCACACGCACCTGCCGTGGCTGGCGCACCACGGTCGCTGGCCGGTGGGCGAAGAATGGCTCTACCAGTCGTGGGCGGCGTCCTACCTGCCGCTGTTGCGGGTCTTACGCCGACTGGCCGATGAGGACCGGCATCGGCTGATCACGCTCGGCGTCACGCCGGTGGTCACCGCCCAGCTCGACGACCCGTACTGCCTTGACGGGATGCACCATTGGCTGGCCAACTGGCATTTGCGCGCCGCCGAGGCCGCCAGCGTGCGCACTGGCGACACGTCCGACACGTCGACGGCCTCCGCGCCGGAAGCCCTGCGCGCCTTCGGAATTCGCGAGCTTGCCGAAACCCAAGAAGCGCTCGAGGATTTCACCACGTACTGGCGCCATGGGGCAAGCCCCCTGCTGCGCCGACTGATCGACGGGGGCACGGTCGAGTTATTGGGCGGGCCGCTCGCGCATCCGTTCCAACCGCTGCTGAATCCGCGGCTGCGCGAATTCGCGCTGCGAGAGGGTCTGGCGGATGCGCGGCAGCGGTTGGCGCACAAGCCGATTGGGATCTGGGCGCCCGAATGCGCTTACGCGCCCGGCATGGAATACGACTATGCCGCGGCCGGAGTCGGCCACTTCATGGTCGACGGCCCGTCGCTGCACGGTGACACCGCGCTGGGCCGTCCGGTCGGCGATGCAGGCGTTGTCGCGTTCGGGCGCGACCTGCAGGTCAGCTACCGGGTCTGGTCACCGAAGTCCGGCTATCCCGGTCACGCCGCTTACCGTGATTTCCACACCTACGATCACCGCACCGGCTTGAAACCGGCCCGAGTCACCGGCCGCAATGTGCCATCGGAGAAGAAGGCGCCCTACGATCCCGAGCGTGCCGATCGCGCGATCGACAGCCACGTCGCGGATTTCGTCGCCGTGGTCCGTAGCCGACTGGCGTCCGAATCCGAGCGGATCGGGCGGCCCGCGCACGTGGTCGCCGCATTCGACACCGAATTGTTCGGCCACTGGTGGTACGAGGGCCCGGTGTGGCTGGAGCGGGTGCTGCGCGCGCTGCCGGAAGCCGGTGTGCGCGTCGGCACGCTGAGCGACGCCGTCAGCGCGGGCCTGGTCGGTGATGCCGTCGAATTACCGCCCAGCTCTTGGGGTTCCGGTAAAGACTGGCAAGTGTGGGCCGGCGACAAAGTGGCCGACCTCGTCCAGCTCAACACCGAGGTTGTCGACACCGCGCTATCCACTGTCGACAAGGCGCTCGCACAGACCGCCACGCTGGACGGGCCGATCCCCCGCGATCACATCGCCGACCAGATCCTGCGCGAGACGCTGCTCACGGTGTCCAGTGACTGGCCGTTCATGGTCAGCAAGGACTCCGCGGCCGACTACGCCCGCTACCGGGCGCATCTGCACGCCCACGCCACCCGCGAGATCGCCGGCGCACTGGCGTCGGGCCGCCGCGAAGTCGCGCAGCGCTTGGCCGACGGCTGGAACCGGGCCGACGGCCTGTTCGGTGCGCTGGACGCGCGGAGGCTGCCGCGATGAAAATCCTGATGGTGTCGTGGGAGTACCCGCCGGTGGTGATCGGTGGGCTCGGCCGGCACGTCCATCACCTGTCGACGGCGCTCGCCGCCGCCGGCCACGAAGTGGTGGTGTTGTCGCGACGTCCGACGGGCACCGACCCCAGTACTCACCCGTCGTCCGATGAGATCAACGAACACGTCCGGGTCGTCGCCGCCGCGCAGGATCCACATGAGTTCTCCTTCGGCAGCGACATGATGGCGTGGACGCTGGCGATGGGACACGCCATGGTCCGCACCGGCCTGTCGTTGAAAGACCGGCGCAGCGATCGCTCGTGGCAGCCCGACGTGGTGCACGCGCATGACTGGCTGGTGGCCCACCCCGCGATCGCGCTGGCCGAATTCTATGATGTGCCAATGGTTTCCACCATTCATGCGACCGAGGCAGGCCGACACTCGGGATGGGTGTCCGGATCGCTGAGCAGGCAGGTGCATGCGGTCGAGTCGTGGCTGGTGCGCGAATCCGACTCGCTGATCACCTGTTCGGCGTCGATGAGCGAGGAGATCACTGAGCTGTTCGGGCCCGGGCTGGCCGAAACAACGGTGATCCGCAACGGGATCGAGGCGGCCCGATGGCCGTTCGCGCGCCGTAAGCCCCGCACCGGCCCGCCGGAGCTGTTGTATGTCGGCCGATTGGAGTACGAGAAGGGCGTGCATGAGGCGATCGCCGCGCTGCCCCGGATCCGGCGGGCCTACCCCGGCACCACACTGACCGTCGCCGGCGAAGGCACCCAGCAGGACTGGCTCGTCGAGCAGGCCCGTAAATACAAGGTGCTCAAGGCAACTCACTTCGTCGGCCGGCTGGATCACGACGACTTGCTGGCCGCACTGCATCGCGCCGATGCTGCGGTGCTGCCCAGCCACTACGAACCGTTCGGGCTGGCGGCGCTCGAAGCCGCGGCGGCCGGCACTCCGCTGGTGACGTCGAACATCGGCGGCTTGGGCGAGGCGGTGATCAACGGCGAGACCGGGATGTCGTGCCCGCCGCGCCATGTGACGCGGCTGGCCAAGGCGGTCATCGCGGTGCTCGACGATCCGGCCGCCGCCCAGCGTCGGGCCAAGGCCGCGCGGGAACGCCTGACCTCGGATTTCGACTGGCATACGGTGGCCGACGAGACCGCGCAGGTGTACCTGGCGGCCAAGCGCCGCGAGCGGCACCCTCTTCCACGGCTGCCCATCGTCGAACACCCGCTGCCGGATCGGTAGCCGACCGCCCGGCGGCGATGCAGGTACCGTCGGCCTCATGGGCCTTGTGTACTCAAGCGTGATCGACGCACCGATCTACGAGGTGTTCGACTGGCATACCCGACCTGGCGCATTCACCCGCCTCGCACCCCCGTGGCAACCGGGACGGATTGTGGCCGAGGCGGATTCGCTGGAAAGCGGGCGGGCCGAACTCGGCCTGCCGGGCGGTCTGCGTTGGGTGGCTGACCACCAACCCGACGGCTACGACCCGCCGCGCAGCTTCGTCGACTCGATCGGCACCGAGGGACTGGCGTCGTTGCCGCTCGGCCTGGCTTTGCGGTGGCGCCACACCCACGACTTCGAAGAGGTGGACGGCGGGCGGACGCGGGTTGTCGACCGCGTCGACACCCAGGTGCCGGCGAGGGCGTTGCGATCGATGTTTCGTTACCGGCACCGTCAACTGGCCGACGACATCGCCGCACACCGGCAGGCGGCAGCTCAGGGACTGGCCCCGCTGACGGTGGCGATCACCGGGTCCTCCGGGCTCGTCGGCTCGCAGTTGAGCGCGTTCCTGTCCACCGGCGGTCACCGGGTGATCCGCCTGGTCCGGCATTCGGCCACCAAACCCGATGAACGGCAATGGAATCCGGACAGCCCCGACCAAGGCATGCTGACCGGCGTGGACGCGGTCATTCACCTGGCCGGTGAATCGATCGCCGGCCGCTTCACCGAGGGGCACCGCGCCGCGATCATAGACAGCCGGATCGGCCCGACCCGCCGGCTGGCTGAGCTGATCGCGCACTCAGCCGACGGGCCCGAGGTGCTGGTCAACGCATCCGCCATCGGCTACTACGGCTACGACCGCGGCGAGGTGACGCTGACCGAAGACAGCGAGCGCGGTGACGGATTCCTGGCCGACGTGGTTGCCGACTGGGAAGCCGCGACAGCGCCGGCCGAGCAGGCCGGAACGCGAGTGGTGAAGGTGCGCACCGGAATCGTGCAGTCCCCCGCCGGCGGGACACTGCGGCTGCTGCGCCCGCTGTTCGCCGCCGGACTCGGCGGGCGACTCGGTAGCGGGCGGCAGTGGTTCTCCTGGATCGGGATCGATGACCTCGTCGACGTCTACCACCGCGCGTTGTGGGACGGTGACCTGTCCGGGCCGGTCAACGCGGTCGCCGCCGAGCCGGCACGCAATGTCGACTACACCCGAGTCCTGGCTCGCGTGCTGCACCGGCCCGCGGTGTTGCCGGTGCCGCCGCTAGGACCGAAACTGCTACTCGGCGAGCAGGGTGCACGCGAACTCGCCCTCGCCAACCAGCGCGTGCTGCCCGCGCGGCTGCAGCAAGCCGATCACCGATTCCGCCACCCTGAACTCGAGGGGACCCTGCGGCATGTGCTCGGCCGCTGTTAGAGACCCCGCGGCGCCGCCTGCACGGCGGCAATCGACTCAGCGTCACCATCGAATTCGACCCGCACGGCATCGCGACCGGAAACGAACAGCAGCAGCTCCTGCGGTTCACCGGTCACGGTGACGACATCGCCACGGCCCACCCGGGCGATTCGTTCACCGGCGGGTGTCTGCAGAACGACCTGCGCCGGCAGCTTGCTCAGCATCATGCGGCTCATCAGCCCGAGCTGACGGCGCAGTTGTGTGGCGATCGATGCGTCGAGCACTCTGGGCTGCCAGCCGTCGGCCGCCCGGCGCACGTCTTCGTGATGGATGAACATCTCGCCGAGATTGGCCACCGGATCGAGCAGCTTGAACGGTGAGTAGATCGGCGGACCCGACGACACCATCTCGAGCAGGTCTTCCCAGTCGGTCGAGTGGGCGAGTTTGGTCTGCACCTTCGCGGTGTAGTCGGCGAGGAATGGCACCGCGATGCCCAGCGTGGCGTCGAGACGTCGTTCCCGAATGACCAGGTGGGCGGCGAGGTCACGGGTGGTCCAGCCTTCGCACAGCGTCGGCGCGTCCGGTCCTACCTGGTGAAACGTCTGCACGAGTGCGCTTCGTTCACGCTGCGCTGCGGTCATATCACCACCCTAAGCGAGATATCTGCGCTGGCGAGCGGACGAGATGTTCAGTAAGTTAATGTTTAATCTTGTGAAGTTATCCTGGCACGGCCAGGCGGGCGTGTTTGTCTTCGTCCTTTGGGAGGTATGCGCGTGAGTCTGGGCCGTACAGGTCTGTCGCGACCCGATCCTTCGAGAGGGGCTCCAGTGGGCGAGGTGCGTGCGCTGTCTTTGGCACCATCCGCGCAGCCTGCTGCGCTGACCCAGCAATCGTGGTCGGATCCTGCACAGTTCGACGGATGGCGAATCGGGTTGCGCCGCAGGGCGTTGGCGCATGTCGCTGAATTCGTGTCCGGGCGATGCGCCGCCGAGCTGGATGAGTCGGGCGTGGAAGTGGCCGGCGACATCCTGGTGAATTTCGTGGCCGGCGGCAAATGCCTTCGCTCGACCTTCATGTACCTGGGCTGGCTGGCCGGTGACGAGGAGAGCGACGACGCGCTGTTCGCCTCCGCGGGCCTGGAGCTGCTGCACGCCTTTGCGCTGTTGCAGGATGACGTGATGGACGCAGCGACATCGCGCCGCGGCCGTCCCGCCGCGCACATCCAATTCAGTCAATGGCACCGCAATCGGCAGTTGTCCGGGCCGGCAGAGCGATTCGGCGAATCGGCGGCCATTCTGCTGGGCGATCTCTGTCTGATCTGGGCCGAACAGATGCTGCGGGAAAGCGGCGTCGACCATCGCCGTCTGCAGCAGGCCTGGCCGCGTTACGACGCCATGCGCACCGAATTGGCACTCGGTCAATTCGCTGATCTTGCAAGCGATATCCGCGACCTGCCGTCGATGGACGCGGTGTTGGAGGTGGCGCGGCGCAAATCGGGCAACTACACCGTGCGCCGCCCGCTGGAGATCGGTGCAGCGATGAGCGGCTGCAGCGACCGCACTATTTCCGGCCTGGGCCGCTATGGCGAAGCGGTCGGCGAAGCATTCCAGCTCCGCGACGATCTGCTGGGGGTGTTCGGCGCCGAGAGGGTCACCGGTAAGCCCAGCGGGCAAGATCTTGTCGAGCGCAAGGCCACCAGCGTGGTCATCGCCGCGCATGACCTGGCCGATCCGCTCACCCGCCGCCAGCTCACCGAGCTGATGAATATCGAAGATCTCGACCACAACGGCATTGAGCGCTGGCGTAGGTTGATCCTGACCACAGGGGCCGTGCAGAGGATCGAAGACATGATCGACGACCGGGTTTCGTCGGCGCTCAACGAGCTCGGCGACCTTCGGATCGGCGAGCCAGTGCGGGCCGCGCTGACGAACATGGCCACCGTGTGCACGGAGCGAACCGAATGAGGCGCGTACCAGGGCCAAGCAGCCGGGTGATCGTGGTCGGCGCCGGTCTGGCAGGACTGTCCGCCGCACTGCATCTGGCCGGCCGCGGTCGTGAAGTCACGGTAGTCGAACGCGAGAGCTGGCCCGGTGGACGCGCCGGGCGCCTCGACGTCGACGGCTATCAGCTCGACACCGGGCCGACCGTTCTGACGATGCCCGACATCATCGATGAGGCTTTTGCGGCGGTCGGCGAAAACAGTTCGACCCGACTGGATTTGATGGCCATTGACCCGGCTTATCGCTCGCACTTCGCCGATGGCAGCAGTCTTGATGTGCACAGTGACGCCGATCTTATGGCGGACACGATCCGGGAATTCGCCGGCGCCAAGCAGGCGGAGGGCTATCGGAAGCTGCGCGATTGGCTGACCCGGTTGTATCGCACCGAGTTCGAGGGGTTCATCGCCGAGAATTTCGATTCCCCACTGTCGCTGCTGAATCCGCAGCTGGCCCGGCTGACAGCGCTCGGCGGATTCCGCAAGTGGGAAACCATGGTCAACCGCCAGATATCCGATCCGCGGCTGCGGCGAGTCTTCACCTTCCAGTCACTGTATGCCGGAGTTGCCCCGAAAAAGGCACTGGCGGTCTACGCGGTGATCGCCTACATGGACACGATCTCCGGGGTTTACTTTCCGCGCGGCGGCATACGGGCACTGCCCGATGCGCTGGCCGCGGCCGCCACCAACGCCGGAGTCCGTTTCAGCTACGGCACGACGGTCACTGGTCTGGAGCGCACCGGCAACCGCGTGACCGCCGTGCACACCGACACCGATCAGCGCATCGCCTGCGACGCAGCGGTGTTGACCACTGAACTGCCCACGACCTACACGTTGCTGGGACGTCAACCGCGTCGCATCGGTCGGCTGCGGCCGGCGCCGTCGGCCGTTGTCGCTCACATCGGCCGCCGCCACGCGCCGACGTCGGATCATTCACTGGCACACCACAACATCATCTTCGGCGCGGAATGGGACCAGACATTCACCGACATCATCCGGGACGGCCGGCTGATGCGGGATCCGTCGCTGCTCGTCACCAGACCGACCGCCAGCGACCCGGGCCTGGCGCCGCGCGACCACGAGCTGTTCTACGTGCTCGCCCCGGCGCCCAACCTCAGCCGCGGTGTAGTCGACTGGTCGCGCATCGGCGACAGCTACACCGAGCAGCTCATCGATACCGTAGGCGCACGGCTGATTCCGGGCTTTCGCGACGGCGCCGAAGTACTGCATGTGGTGAACCCGCAGGACTGGGCCCGTCAGGGCATGATCGCCGGCACCCCGTTCGCGCTGGCCCACACATTCGCCCAGACCGGGCCGTTCCGTCCGGCGAACATGTTGCGGGGCATCGACAATGCGGTACTTGCCGGATCGTCGACCGTGCCCGGTGTCGGTGTGCCCACCGCGATGATCTCCGGGCGGTTGGCTGCCGACCGCATCACCGGCATCGTCGATGCGTCGACACGGACGGTTGTGGCGAAAGCCGGTCGCCCATGATTCGCACCGAGTTGACCGCTGCCGGCATCGACGATCCGGGCCTGCGCGGCGCCTACCGGCGCTGCCGCACTCTCAACGCCGCCCACGGCCGCACCTTCTTCCTGGCCACCCGGCTGCTGGCACCTGATCAGCGTCCGCCA
This sequence comes from Mycobacterium sp., assembly GCF_049278535.1. Classification (GTDB taxonomy): domain Bacteria; phylum Actinomycetota; class Actinomycetes; order Mycobacteriales; family Mycobacteriaceae; genus Mycobacterium. Next base: position 8,675 of record NZ_JBAPMI010000357.1, read on the forward strand.
ATCCACGCGCTCTACGGCTTCGCTCGCTACGCCGACGACATCCTCGACGATTTCGATCCGGCCCAGGACACCGCGACCCGGGCTGCGCAGCTGCAACAGCTGTCCGATCAATTCTTCTCCGCCAACGAACGCCCGGCCAACCCGGTGCTCGCCGCGGTGCGGCACACCGCACGCCGCTACGACATCCGCGACGAACTGTTCGTCGACTTCCTGAACTCGATGCGAATGGACTTGACGGTCACCGACTACCCCGACCGCGCCGCGCTCAACCTGTACATGAAAGGCTCGGCGGAAGCGATTGGCCTGCAAGTGCTTCCAATCCTGGGCACGTTGGGTTCGGCCGACGAGGCCGCGCCGCACGCAGCAGCGTTGGGCAGAGCATTCCAGCTGACGAACTTCCTGCGAGACATCGACGAAGACCTGCTGCGGCAACGCGTTTACCTGCCGGCCGACGAATTGGCCGCGCACAGCGTCGATCGCGAGCTGCTGATGTGGTGCCACCACAACCGCACGACAGATCGCCGGGTGCGCAACGCGCTGGCCGAGCAGCACGAAATCGCCCGGCAGGTTTACCGGTACGCCGCCGACGGCGTGCCGATGCTGGATCCGCGGTCACAGCCATGCGTAGCCACCGCGCTGACGCTGTATTCGGAGATCCTGGACCGGGTCGAAGACTGCGATTTTGCGGTGTTCACCCAGCGTGCGACCGTGGGAAACGGCCGACGGTTGCGCGTCGCCGGCGCCGGCCTGTTGCGTTCGTGGCGGGCCCGGCTGACGCACCCGGCCACAGCGGGTGATCGCAGAGCCGGTGCGGCGTAATGGATCACTGGCAATACCTCCTCGTCCTCGGGGCCTGCCTGGCGATCACGCTGCCGCTGGAGATCTTTCGCCCCGGCGTTTACCGTCAAGTGTGGCGGGCCGTGCGCGCCGTGCTGCCCGTCGCGGCGGTTTTCGTGCTCTGGGATGAGGTTGCGATCGCGGTCCATCTGTGGACGTACAACCCGGCGTACGTCACCGGCGTGAACATCCCATTCCGGATGCCGATCGAGGAGGTCTTGTTCTTTCTGGTGATTCCGTTGTGCGCATTACTGACCTATAACGCGGTCAGCGCCATACTCAATCGGTTCAACCGCCGATGAGCGGCCTCGGCTACACCCTTCCCGCCGTGGTCGCGGCGCTGGCCGTCGGCGCCCTCGAGTTGACGCTATTGCGCACCGGGCTTTTTCGGCGTCCCGCGTATTGGCTTTCCATGCTGATCGTGATCGGATTCCAGATCCTGGTCGACGGCTGGTTGACCAAGCTGAGCGCTCCGATCGTGGTGTACGACAACCGGCAAACCAGCGGAATCCGTTTCCCCTTCGACATTCCGATCGAAGACTTCTTCTTCGGCTTCGCGTTAGTCACCGCCGTCCTACTGCTCTGGGAACGACAGCGTGAGCATCGGTAACACCGGTCTGCCCCGCGCAGACGTACCAGCCGCGTTTGACGTCGGCGCATCGGCCTACGACCGCCTCGTCGGCTCCAGCCCGGGATACCATGCCCACCTTCGCCTTTCGGCACAACGGCTGCAAATATCCGACCAGGGCCGCGGGCTTCGGTTGCTCGATGCCGGCTGCGGCACCGGTGCGTCGACGGCAGCTTTGCTGAGAGTCGCCCCACACGCCGACATCACCGCGATCGATGCGTCGCAGGGGATGCTCAACGAGGCCAAAAGCAAGCCTTGGCCGTCATCGGTTCGGTTCGTCCACACACCCGTGGAAGACCTCGCCGACAGTGGCGTCACCGGCCCGTTCGACGGGATCCTGGCCGCGTATCTGATCCGCAATCTGTCCGATCCGGACACCCAGTTGCGAGCCCTGCGCGATCTGCTGGCACCCGGCTCCACGCTGGCAGTACACGACTACTCGGTGCGCGACTCCCGAGCGGCGACCGCGATCTGGCACGCCGTGTGCTGGGGCATCATCATTCCCTCCGGCTGGTGGCAAACCCGGGACGCGACGCTGTACCGGCATTTGTGGCGCAGCGTGCTGACATTCGACGGCGCAACACAATTCCGGCAGCGATTGCGCGACGCGGGGTTCACCGCAGTGCGCAGCGAAACCATGCCCGGCTGGGAGACCAACATCGCGCACACGTTCCTCGGGACCGCACCGTGACCGCCGACCGCCGCCGCCGCACCTTTCCCGCGCCGCAGGGTCTGCGCAGCGCGGCGGCGCTGTCGACGCAGCCCAAGGCCGTCGTCGTCGGCGCCGGAATCGCGGGTCTGGCCGCCGCGACCGGGCTGGCCGAACGTGGCGTCAGCGTCGACGTCATCGAACGCGAGAATTACCTGGGCGGGCGGGTCGGCGGCTGGACCGAGCAGACCGGCGGCGCCGAACTCGCGATGAACCGCGGCTTCCACGCCTTCTTCCGGCAGTACTACAACCTGCGGGCGCTGCTCAGCCGCGCCGACGCCACGTTGTCCATGCTGACCCCGGTCGACGATTACCCGCTGATCGACGGCGCGGGACGGCAAGACACCTTCCGTGGCCTGCCCCGCAATCCGCCCTGGAACGCGTTGGTATTCGCCTTGCGCAGCCCCACTTTTCGGCTCACCGACCTCGCCCGTATCGACGCGCGTTCGGCCGCTCCGCTTGCCGCGGTGTCGCTGCCCGACATCTATCACCGCATCGACCACATCGACGCCGAGACCTTCCTGAAGAGCATCAACTTCCCGGAGCCGGCGCGTCACCTGGCCTTCGAGGTGTTTTCCCGCAGCTTCTTCGCCAGCCCCACCGAGCTGTCGGCCGCCGAGCTGGCCACCATGTTCCACATCTACTTTCTCGGCTCCAGCGAGGGGCTGATCTTCGACGTCGCCAACGCCAACTACGACACCGCACTGTGGCGGCCGTTGCAGCAATATCTGGTCGGCCTCGGAGTGCGGTTCCACCAAGGCAGCGCGGTGACGAGCATCGACCGCGGCCACGCGCAGACATTCCACGTCCACACCGATGGCAACGTCCAACTGGACGCCGACGCGGTGGTGCTGGCCACCGATGTGGCCGGCCTGCAACGAATCGTGGCGGCGTCGGCGGGACTCGGCGACGACTTCTGGCGGGCCCGGATCAAAAAGCTGCGCACCGCACCGCCGTTCATGGTGCAGCGCCTGTGGCTTGATCGCCCCGTCGCCGCTGACCGCGCAGCATTTTTGGGCACCGCCGGACACGAACCGCTCGACAACATCAGCGTGCTGGAGCGGTACGAACTCGAGGCCGGCGACTGGGCGCGGCGCAATGGCGGCTCTGTTGTCGAATTACATTCATACGCAGTGGAATCGGAACAGTCAGAGGACACCATGCTGGATCAGCTGCATAAGCTGTACCCGGAAACCCGCGCAGCGAAAGTGGTTCACCAACGACTGCTGCATCATAGCGATTGCCCGCTCTTCGCGCCGGGCAGCCATGCGCATCGACCCGGTGTCGTCACACCGGTGCCGGGGCTGCTGCTGGCCGGCGACGGGGTGCGCATCGATCTACCGGTGGCGTTGATGGAGCGCGCGGCCACCACCGGCTGGACGGCCGCCAACGTAATGCTGGACAAATGGGGGCTGGCCGGCCACGAGCTGTGTACGGTTCCCACCCAAGGCCGTTCGGCGCTATTGCGCTATCTTGCCGGACGAGAAAGGCTTTCGCGACGATGAACATCGGCGACAACATGCGGCGCCGCTGGCCCAAAGATTGGCCGCTGCAGGCTATCCCACCGGTGAAGTGGGCCAACCAGCGTCCGACCTACCGCGAGGCCTCCCCGGCGATCATCGACGACGCGCTGGACCGCTCGCAGCGCCGCCCGAGCGGCAACTGGTACACGTTCGCCGCGAGCCGCGATGTGCGCAGCGGTCGACCACTGGGCACCCGCGTTGCCGGCGTCGAGCTGGTCGCATGGCGTAACGAGCAATCCAGGCTGCACGTCGGGCCGCGCAGTTGCCCGCATCTCGGCGCCGACCTGGCCACCGCGGCAGTGCACCGGGGTGCGCTGATCTGCCGATGGCACGGCCTGTGCCTCGATGGCAACACTGACGAATTCGGCTGGCGCCCGCTGCCCAGTTACGACGACGGCGTGCTTGCCTGGGTGCGGCTGGACGGCGTCGGCGGCGAGGAGCCGCTCGATCAGCCGGTGATTCCGGCCAGGCCGACCGGCGACACGCTGCACGCCGTCGCGAGAATGGTCGGCACGTGCGAACCGTCCGACATCATTGCCAACCGCCTAGATCCTTGGCATGGCGCGTGGTATCACCCCTATTCGTTCACCCGACTCGAGGTGCTCACAACGCCGACCGACGAGGCGGACCGCTTCCTGGTCGCGGTGACGTTCCGCATCGGCCGCGTCGGAGTGCCCACCGTCGCGGAGTTCACCAGCCCCGAGCCGCGCACCATCGTGATGCGCATCGTCGACGGTGAGGGAACGGGCAGTGTGGTCGAAACTCATGCGACCCCATTGGGTTTGGGCTCTGACGGCCACCCGCGAACGGCAGTGATCGAAGCCACCGTCGCCCACTCCGACCGAACCGGATTCAAGCGGACCCGTCACGCCGCCCCGATGATCACCGGGCTCATGCGGATCGCCGCGGCCAGGCTGTGGAAAGACGACCTGGCCTACGCCGAACGCCGATATCAGCAACGCACCGCCACGCCGTGACACCTTCGCCCGCCGTCGCTGTTACTGGCTTATGTTCGCGTGGAAACGTCGGCGCCGCTTGCCGTTGCGGTGATGTCGCGGGCAATACCGCCGAACATCGCGTCCCGAAACAACGCAGACGCCTTCCAAAACGCTTCGCCGACAAGGCCATAAGGCTGAAAGACCACACGTTGCCGATAGCGGGACTGGGCGTCGCCGTCGGCGTGCACTGACAGCTCGAGCCAGAGCCGTCCCGGCAGCGAAATGTCAGCGCGCAGCCGCAGCAGGCGGGGCGGATCGACGTACTCGACCCGCCACCAGTCCAGCGCCTGGCCGGCGTGCAGATGGCGCGTTTGCGATGATCCGGATTCATCCTCAGCGGCACCGACGCCCCGGCCGGTCCAGCCACGCAGCGCCCAGGCAGGCGGCACCGCAGACCAGCCGTGCTGGGAGCCGATCGACTCGAAAACCCGCCAGAGCGTTTCGGCATCGGCGTCGACATGTCGTTCCGACACCCGCTCGTGCAGCGGTCCACCGGCCCAGACCGGATCGGTGGGCAGCGGCTGCGACGGTGAGTCGTCTACTCCCGAGCGCGACCACCGAGTGGTCAGCGTAGTGTCGCGAGTCCTCTCCAACGCGAGTTCAACGGCGTCTTCGTAATGGGTCAAGCCGTTTTCGGGATCGGGGATGAGCGTAGCGATGTCGTGCTCGGTGCAGACGACGTCGTTTTCCAGCGACTCCATCAGCGATGATGCCAACGACCGCGGCAGCGGGGTAATCAGGTTCACCCAGTGCGAAGACAGCCACGGGGTCAGCACCGGCACCGGAACCGCGATTCGGCGTTGCAGGCCGGCGATAGCCGCATACTTGCGGATCATCTCGGTGTAGGTGAACGTGTCGGGGCCGCCGATGTCGAAGGCACGACTGACTTCCGCGGGCAGCTCGGCCGCATTCGTCAGGTAATACAAGACGTCGCGGATCGCGATGGGTTGGACCCGGGTGCGAAGCCATTTCGGGGTGACCATCAACGGGAGCCGTTCGGTGAGGTACCGCAGCATTTCGAAGCTCGCCGAGCCCGCTCCGATTATGGCCGCCGCCCGCAGTTCAGCGGTGGGAACTCCCGAATCGTGAAGCAGCCGGCCCACTTCGGCGCGCGAGGCCAAGTGGTCTGACAACTGCTGGTGATTCGCGATGATGCCGCCCATATAGACGATGCGCGAGAGTCCGGCTTGTGCGGCGGCATCGGCGACGATCGAGGCCGCACGCGCATCAACGTCCACGAAGTCCGCGCTCAGCATCGAGTGCACCAGATAAAAGAGCACCTGCTGACCGGCGACCGCGTCACGCACTTTTTCGGCGTCTGTGACGTCCCCCTCGACCACCTCGACATCTCGGCGCCACGGCACATCGTCGAGCTTGGCTGGCGTTCGGGCCACCACCCGGACTTCGTGACCGGCCGATAACAGTTCGGGGACCAGCCGTACCCCGAGGTAACCGGTGGCACCAAAAACGACGCAGCGCATCGCTCACTCCTTGATTGACTCAAATCCAACGCAGCGGTGGATGCTGCATTGGGCGTATACCCGCTTTGCCAGCCGTTAGGACGTCCGGATGACTAGATCACATATCCTTCATATAAATGAATAGTTAAGTTTGTAGTGTAATAGTTAGGTAGGTAGTGGACAATGCCAACCATCGGCGGGTTCGTCGCGGGTCGGCCACCCATCAACAGCCAGATTTATTGGTCCGGCCGGCGACATCTCTACGGGAGGTCATCCAATGGCACACGATCAGTTCAGCACGGGTGACAACGTCGAGTGGAAAAGTCACGGCCAAAACGTCAAAGGGACGGTCGAGGAGAAGATCACCGACGACAGAAAGGCTGCCGGGCGCACCGTGCGCGCGTCTGAAGATAATCCGCAATACCGCGTAACGAGTGACAAGACCGGAGCTGACGCCGTGCACAAACCAGAAGCGCTGCGACACGACGCCTGACGAGACCGACGATGACTATGCACATAATCGCTAGGTCGTTGCGTATGCCAAAAGCCTTCTTGAACAGCGATATTCCGGCCAAGAAGTAACGCGTGCGACCTCAAACCGGCGTAGTGGAACCACCCGAAGCCGCAGAGTTGATGCTGGATTCGCGGACAGGGATGTATCTGCGGGCAACGCAACTCATCTCCGACATACACCAACGTGCCTCGTTCGACACACCAGCGCTGCTGCGCGAATTGATCGAAGGAGCCACCGACTTGGTGCCCGGCGCACAGTACGCCGGCATCACGGTCACGCAGAAACGGCGCCGCAACGAGACCGCCGCCGCTACTCATCGTTATCCGGTAATCCTCGACGAAATCCAGAGTCGCTGTCAGCAGGGGCCGTGTCTGGCTGCCGCCGCGCGGCAAAGCAACATCCGCGTCGACGATTTGGTCGGCGATGACCGGTGGCCGCTCTACCGTGACGACGCGGTCAAGCGGACGCCCATCCGATCGGTGCTGTCACTCGGAATGTTCAAGGAAGGCGGCATGTCTGCGGCACTTAACTTCTACGCCGAGCCCGCCAACGCGTTCGATGACAGGTCAGTCAATTTGGGCTTGCTTTTTGCGACCCATGCGGCGCTGGTGTGGAACATGATGCGGCGTGACCAGCAATTCCGGATCGCGCTCGTCTCACGGGACGTGATCGGCCAGGCCAAAGGCGGGCTGATGGAGCGGTTCAATATTGACGCTGCCGAAGCATTCCACAGGCTCAAGCAGATGTCCCAAGAATCCAACATCCCCATTGCACAGGTGGCGCAGCGGGTCACAGCTGGCGACAGCTCGCTTTCGATATAATTCTGGTGACACCAATTCTGTTGCACCAGTTAATCGCTCACAACTTCGCCGAGCCGCAGCGTTGGCCATGACAGCCAACGGAAGCGGGCGATCACCCTAAATAGACGGGGCATTGCTGTGAGACAGCTGGGGACGCGTGAGACATTCCGGCAGTTTCTGGCGTACTCCCGCTGATCAAGCGGGCTTCCGATACGCTGCAACGAAAATTCGCCAAGAAGGATGCGACCAGGTGACTAAGCGGGGCACAAACGGTTCACCTCCCAGCAGGCCAGAGCTAGAAAAGCTGATGTCGGCCGATATGCGGGCGGTCACAGCACAATCTGATCGGATAGGTCGCCATTTCGCGCGCCAGCACGACGTAAGCGGCAACGACTTTCACGCATTACTGCACGTCATGGTCGCCGAGACAGCTGGGAAGCCGCTGACCATGGCCCAACTGCGGCAGCGGATGGACGTCTCACCGGCCGCGATCACCTACCTCGTCGACCGGATGATCGACGCCGGCCATGTCCGGCGCGAATCGGACCCCGCGGACCGACGTAAGGCGCTTCTTCGCTACGAAGAAAGTGGCATGGAACTGGCGCACGGATTCTTCATGCCACTCGGCGTGCATCTGCGAGCCGCGCTAGCCGGCTTACCCGACAAGGATCTCGCCGCAGCTCATCGAGTGTTCGATGCCATGATCACCGCAATGTCGACGTTCGAAAGCGAACTTGGAATCCACCAAGCGAAGCCGTCGGAGGCACCGGCCGCCGCATCCAGTGATTTGAGCTGAACAAGACGTCTCTGCGGCGAAACACTCTGAGCATCAATGCTTTATGCGCTGACTTAGGTGCGCCTCAGCGCGCATCGGCACAGCGCGTCCAAACGATATCTGAACACGTCCAACGCATTTCGCGCCATCCGGCCGCGACTATTGAATCGGCGTGACGCCGATGCGGCGCAGAGCTGACACGTCTGCGGCACCGGTCCCGTGCAAGCAGATTCGCAGTTCGTCGATAAAACCTTGCAGCCAATCCACCACGGCGTCAGTGGATTCGATCGCGGCGGCGAGCAGAGGGCGGGCGATTGCCACGACGTCTGCGCCCAGTGCCAAGGCTTTGGCCGCATCCATGCCGGTGCGGATACCGCCCGAGGCGACCAGTGGGACGGTGGGCAGTGCTTCGCGCACCTCCACGATGGCCCGCGCTGTGGGGATGCCCCAGTCGGCCAAGTCGGGGAAGCGCACCTCGCCGTAGCGAACGAGTTGCTCCACGCGCGACCAGGAGGTGCCGCCGGCGCCCGCGACGTCGATCGCGGCCACCGGTAACTCGCCGGACCGGCCGGTCAACTCCGCGATCGCCGCGCTGCCGATTCCGTGGCCCACTTCCTTGAGCAGCACCGGAAATTCGAGGGCGCCGGCCACCTCGTGCAGCCTGTCGAGCGATCCGGAGAAGTCGCCGTCACCGTTTCGCTGGACGGCCTCCTGAAGCGGATTGGTATGCACCGCAAGCGCATCGGCGCCAACTCGTTTCAGCGCATTCGAGATGTCGTCAACGGCAGCCGCAGTCAGCTGCGCCAACCCAATGTTGCCGAACAACAACACATCGGGCGCGACGTCGCGCACCGTGAAGCTGGAGGCCGCCGGCTCCCCCAACGCGCTGTCGAGCATGATCCGCTGCGAACCCAACATCATGCCGATGCCCAGACGCTGCGCGGCGCCGGCCAGGTTCTTGTTGATCGTCCCCGACAGTTCCGCGCCGCCTGTCATCGCGCCGACCAGGATCGGTGCACGCAACGGCGCGCCAAGGAAGTTGGTGGACAGGTCAATGTGGGTCAGGCTGGTCTGGGTCAGCGCGTTGTACGGCAGCCGGTAGCGTTCCAGCCCCGTGGTGACACCGGAGTAGGTCACCCGGTCGTCGAGGCACACGTCGATGTGGCGTCGTTTGCGGGTCGTCATCCCGTTCGAATCGGTTGGCACAGCACCTCCCCCCTTCGTCACGTGGCTCAGTCCACCGGCTGTCCGTGCGTTTTCCAGGACGAAATGTCGTCCTGATACCGCCGCATGGCCTCGATCAGGGCGGTGAACACCCTGCCGGCGGCAGAGAGGTCTTCGTCCGGTAAGTCTTGCATCGCGTCCTGCGTGTGCGATCCCAGTGGCGCGAAGAACGCTCGCGCGGTGGCCAGGCCCGAGTCCGAATAGCGGAGAATCACCTTCCGCCGGTCGCCAGGGTCAGACTCGCGAGTGATGTGGCCCGACTCCATCATCCGGTCCACGAGGTAGGTGATAGCAGCACCCGACAATCCCATCCGTTGGCGGAGCTCGCCCGATGTGATTGGCGCCCCGGCGGTTTCGGCAACCATCACGTGCAGCAGGGCGCGAAAGTCGGTGGGCCGCACGTCATGTACCACGGCGAACGACCGGCCGATCTGTTCGGACTCGGCCGTCATCACGCGCAGATACGCAGAGATCTGCTGCTCGAGTGCGGCTCGGCCGCCCGTGGTCTGTTCGGAGCCCATGACGATGTTCAGTTTATCCGCAGTGGGGTATTACTTCAGTTGATTAATACTTAATAGACTGAAAGACTTGTCGGAGTGGAAGGGAAATCAAGTGAATAAGCAGACACTGGCCGCGACGAGCATCGCCGTCGGCGCTACCTCGGGAATCGGAAGCATCGCCAGCAAGCCGCGGATCACTCGCTGGTACGCAAGTCTGCGTAAACCTGGCTATGTACCGCCCAATGGCGTGTTCCCGATTGCCTGGAGCACGCTGTACGCCGACATCGCGGTGACGTCGGCCACGGCGATCGACCGGTTACGTGCCACTGGACGCCACGCCGAGGCCCGCAGCTACATCGTCGCGCTTGCCGCCAACCTGATCCTCAACGCAGGGTGGAGTTGGCTGTTCTTCAAGTACCAGAAGCTGGGCGCCTCGGCGATCGGGGCTGCTGTGCTGGCGGCAAGCAGCGCCGATCTGGTCCGGCGCACCGCCGCGGCCGAGCCGCGGGCCGGAGCAGCACTGTCGCCGTATCCGCTGTGGTGTGCATTCGCCACTTTGATGTCAGGGCATATTTGGGTGCTCAACCGCCGATGAAGCAGGTCACTCCCTGATGCCCGCGTTGCTGTGGTTGCGCCGCGACCTGAGGCTGCGTGACCTCCCGCCGCTGCTGCGTGCCGCCGCCGACGCCGACGAGGTGCTTGCCTGCTTCGTGCTCGACCCACGACTGGAGGCCTCGTCAGGCGAGCGCCGTATGCAATTTCTGTGCGACTCGTTGCGCCGGCTGCGCGACGATCTGGATGGGCAGCTCTTGGTCACGCGGGGTCGGCCCGAGGAGCGGATTCCCGCACTGGTCAAGGAAATCGATGCACCCTCGGTGCACGTCTCAGAGGATTTTGCGCCGTACGGCCGCCAGCGCGACGAGCGGGTGCGCTCGGCGCTGGGCGATATACCGCTGGTGGCCACCGGCTCGCCGTATCTCGTGTCGCCGGGACGCGTCACCAAAGACGACGGCGAGCCATACAAGGTGTTCACCCCGTTCTTCGGGCGATGGCGCGACACGGGGTGGCGCTCAGCAGCGAAATCCGGAGCCAAATCCGCGCGCTGGGTCGACCCCAAGCAGCTCGGCAAGCATGCCAGGCCGGTCGAAATTCCCGACCCTGGCGCCGAACTCGACCTACCCGCAGGCGAAACAGCCGCGCGGCGGCAGTGGAAGAAGTTCGTCGACAAGGGGCTCGAGAACTACGGCGACGACCGCAACGTTCCGGGCCACGACGGCACGAGCCGGATGTCGGCACACCTGAAATTCGGCACGATCCATCCGAGGACGATGGTCGCCGACTTGGATCAGCGTCGCGCCGGTGCACGAGCGTACTTGCGGGAGTTGGCCTTTCGGGACTTCTACGCCGCGGTATTGCATCACTGGCCGGACAGCAGCTGGTGGAACTGGAATCGCGACTTCGACGCGATCGAGATCGATACCGGCAAGCAGGCCGAGCAGCGCTTCGAAGCCTGGAAAGCCGGCGAGACCGGGTTCCCGATCGTCGACGCCGGCATGCGACAACTTCGCGAAACCGGCTTCATGCACAACCGGGTCCGGATGATCGTCTCGTCATTCTTGGTCAAAGACCTGCACCTGCCGTGGCAATGGGGCGCCCGCTGGTTCCTCGACCAGCTGGTTGACGGCGATATGGCCAGCAATCAACACGGCTGGCAATGGTCCGCGGGATGCGGCACGGATGCCGCTCCGTACTTTCGGGTGTTCAATCCGACTAGGCAAGCGGAGAAATTCGATCCCGACGGCAACTATGTGCGGCGCTGGGTCGCTGAGCTATGCGACGCCAAAGACGTCACATTGACCAAAGGCGATCGGCCATCTGGTTATCCCGAGCCGATCGTCGACCACAGCGCGGAACGCAATGAAGCGCTGCGCCGCTACCAGGGCATCGGCTGAATCAACGGGCGGCTTTTTTGCGTTCGATGTCGGCCAGTGCCGCGGCCAGCTCGGCGCGCTGGGCAGCCGAGGTCTCCCATGCCAGCTGCCGGTTCTTGACCACCTTCGCGGGGGCCCCGACCGCGATCGAGAAGTCCGGCACATCGCCGCGAACCACGGCGTGTGATCCCAGCACGCAACCCCGCCCGATGGTGGTGCCGCGCAACACGGTCACCTTCACGCCAACCCAGGTGTCCGGGCCGATCCGGATCGGGGATTTGACGATCCCCTGATCTTTGATCGGCAGCGTGATGTCGTCCATCCGATGGTCGAAATCGCAGACGTAGCACCAGTCGGCCATCAGCACCGAGTCGCCGAGCTCGATGTCGAGGTAGCAGTTGATGACGTTGTCGCGGCCCAACACCACCTTGTCGCCGAAGCGCAGCGAGCCCTCGTGCGCGCGGATCGTGTTCTTGTCGCCGATGTGCACCCAGCGTCCGATTTCCAGCTGAGCAAGTTCCGGTGTCGCGTGGATCTCGACGCCTTTCCCAATGAAGACCATGCCGCGAGTGATGATGTGCGGGTTGGCCAGCTTGAACTTCAGCAGCCGCCAGTAGCGCACCAGATACCAGGGCGTGTAGGCGCGGTTGCGCAGCACCCATCTCAGCGAGGCCAACGTGAGGAACCTGGCCTGCCGTGGGTCCCGCAGATTCGATCCACGCCAGCGGCGATGGATCGGGGCACCCCACATGCTCGTCATGGCCGAAAAGCCTATCGCCGTTGGATCGGGCATGGCCAAGCGGGCAATCAGCCTCCCGCGAGCTGCAGCAGGTTACCCTCGCACCGTGCCCCGGCCATCTCCCCGCAGTACCGCGCGGCATTGGTCATCGGTCGCGTCGGCGGTCGTTATGGCAGCCGCCGTGGCGGGTTGCGGCAACACCGACGCATGGGTCGAGACCACACCGGCCGAGGGCTGGCCCGCACAATACGGCGACGCGGCCAACAGCAGCTACAGCGCGACACCCGGCCCTGACCGGTTGACCTTGCGCTGGACGCGTTCCGTCAAAGGGTCCCTGACGTCAGCGGTGGCGCTCAGCTCACGCAACTGGCTCGCGGCGAACGCACAGACACCGGGCGGCTGCTCGCTCATGGAGTGGGAGAACGACCACAACGGCCGGCAGCGCTGGTGCACGCGGCTCTTCCAGGGCGGCGGTCTGGCCAGCCCGTTGTTCGATGGCTTCGACAACCTCTATGTAGGCCAGCCCGGGGCCATCGTGTCCTTCCCCCCTACGCAATGGATCCGCTGGCGGCGGCCGGTCATGGGAATGCCTTCCACGCCAAGGATTCTCGATCACGGCCAGCTGCTGGTGGTCACGCACCTCGGGCAGGTGCAGGTTTTCGACAGCCATCGCGGCACCACCGCAGGCAATTCGGTGGACCTGGTGGACAACGTCGACCCGAGCGACTTCACCCGCGGGCTCTCCGACTGCGGACCGGCGCTTTCGGGTTGCCCGATCGCGGCCGCGCCGGCGTTCGCACACGACAACGGGATGATCGTGCTGGGCCTGTGGGAACCGGGCGCTGCCGCCGCGGTGCTCGTCGGGCTGAGGTATCACCCGGGCCAAAATCCACTGCTGACCCGGGAGTGGACCAGCAACGCGGTCGCCGCCGGCGTGCTGGCCAGCCCGGTGCTATCCAGCGACGGGTCCACGATCTACGTCAACGGGCGTGACGAGCGGCTGTGGGCACTGCACGCCGCCGACGGCAAGCCGAAATGGTCGATGCCGCTGAAATTCCTCGCGCAAACCCCACCGTCGGTGACGCCGGGCGGACTGGTTGTTGCGGGAGGCGGCCCCGATACCCGCCTGGTGGCCTTCAAGGACGCCGGCGACCATGCACAGGAAGTGTGGCGTCGCAACGACGTCAGCCCGCTATCGACTTCCAGCCTGGCTGGTCGCGATGTCGGCTACACCGTAGTGACCGGCGGCCCAGGCGAGGGCGAGCGGGGCATGACGCTGCTGGTTTTCGACTCAGGCAGCGGCCGCACACGCAACAGCTACCCGCTGCCCGAGGCGACTGGTTACCCCGTCGGCGTTTCGATCGGCCGTGATCGCCGGATCGTCACCGCCACCAGCGACGGTCAGGTGTACAGCTTTGCGCCGAACTGACCAGCCGGGCAGCGCTAACTTTTGACGGCCAGCGGCGGAATCGCGTTGCGCGGAACGTGGACCTGGCTGCCGCCGGCCAATGACGGCAGCAATTCACCGGGCGCGAAGTAGAAGATCAACTCGTCATCAGTGATGGCGAAGTTCTGATAGTGCGCGGCGTCTAGGCCGGAACTGGGCAGGATCGCCGCGGTGAGTCCAGTCTGCTTTCCCACTTCGCGCTGCACGATCGGGTAAATGGCGTCGAGCGGTCTGGTGTTCGGTGCGAAAAGTGTGTCGAACGTAATGGCCTTTTGCCCGGCGACGTCGTAATTGAATCCTTTATAGAAAGTAGACGGGCGGGGACCACCGAGATCTTCGAAAAGCTTGAGCACCACGCTCCGGGTGGCACCGGGTGGTTGGCCGGAGTGGAATTGCTCGGAGGTGACTTCCATTTGGTACGGCACTTCGCGGGGACTGGAAGTCTGCGACGACGTCTGCGCGACGTTGACGAAGCCATCGCGATTCTGGGTGACGAAATCAGTCAGCGCCTGGTCGGGATAGTCCACCGGAAATGCCATATTCAACGTGTAGGTGGATGTAGAGGCCTGCACGTTGCACATCTGGTCATCTTGAATCGCGCCGCCCAACGCGGTGCACGGCGAGTCCGCGGCAGCGACCGCACCGCCCCACCAACCCAGCAGAGCTCCGGCCGCTATCAGCGCGGCCGACATCATGTTGCGCATCGGTCGACTTGTCCTCGCAGACTCAGAACGGCTGAAATGCCGTCTCGCCAGCCTACCTGGCACTCCTCGCGACGCGCTGCAAACGTCCCACATGCCTGGCCGATGCAATGAGCTCCTGTACAGGTCAGCGGCCACCGTCCTCCCCGCGGTGGCCGCTGCCTGCGCCCCCCTTAGAACAGCGAAACGAGTTCGGTCCAGAAGTTGCTGGCGTCGGCGGCGAGGCTTCCACCGTCGAAGGACGACAGCAGGTCGGCCCAGATACCGCCGCCGTCTGCCAGGGCTCCCGGGGCGTCGACGCCCGACAACAGGTCAAGCAGCGGGTGGACGCTATCGCCCGCGGCACCTGCGCCTGACAACAGGTCGAGGAACGGGTGGGCGCTGTCCGACGCGGCACCGCCCGACAACAGGTCGAGGAACGGGTGGGCGCTGTCCGACGCGGCACCGCCCGACAGCAGGTCGAGGAACGGGTGGCTGCTTTCAGCCGCGGCGGACGAGGAGCCGGAAGTCCCGTCACCGCCATAAAACTTCACGATGTCCACCAGGTAGTTGCCACCTTGCGCGGAAGCGGTCCCGAGATTGTTACCTTCCACATACGCGGCGTCGTAGTTGCCAGCACCAGACGCATCGCTGCCGGCAAGCGCCGTGTCATTGTTTCCGAAGATGAAGGCATAATTGGAAGTCCCGGGGTTATCGGCGGTACCACCGGCGAAGGAGTAACTATGGTCGCCGACGACCAACGCTGAGTTGTGACTTGAGCCGACGCCGCCGGCAATCGCGGTCGAGTCGGTGCCGTAGACGGCGGCGTGGTCAGCGGTCCCGGTAGCTTCGGCATACGACCCCGCGCCGTGGGCGATCGCATAGTCCCCTTGGCCGGAAACAGCGTCGGCGGTGCCTGATTGGAACAGCACCACCCCGTTAACCGAGATGGCGAGATTTAGGTTTGGCAACGCGGACGCCGCCGATAGCGGGCCAAGAAAACCGTCGACCGACGACAACCAGTCGGACACGTTAGCCGAGGCAGTTCCAGG
>NZ_JBAPMI010000358.1:0-16867 GCF_049278535.1 Mycobacterium sp.
GCAGTGTCCGGCAGTGGGCTACCGGTGTGGGTTTGGCTGGTGGAATCGCGGTGGCTGCCGCGATAATCGCGACGGCCGGCGCGCCGGTCATTCGCGCCGACACCGTCGATGACTTAATAGGTTCGGCTGATTGGAATGTAACGGGTGCCTCGACCATTGCTCTTTTCGATCCCAACATTGGGACAGATGGTGCGGCCAGCTCGTCCGCCGTCACCGACCCGGCCGGTTTGTTGAGCGAAGCGGCTACCAACCTCACCGGCGCGAACCAATTGTTGAACGACATCCCGAGCGGCGAGTTTGCACCGGTCGCCACTCAAATGATGCTGCAAGACACCGTATTGCAGGATCTGGGTTTCCTCGAATCGGCTGAGAGCTCCCTCTCGTCCTTAGACAACGGCGCTCTGTCGGACCTTCTCAATCCCTGGTTTACGAGCGTTGATCAGGGGTGGGAGCAAGCCAGCGAAGCGATGCTCAACGTTGATCAGGCGTTGGAGACTGCAGTCGCAACTGGATCAGCGACGGACGAGTCCACGGCTCTGCTGGGCTTGCTAACGCCTGACCTGGAAATCCTTGGACCCGGCGTTAACTCGTTCCTCATCATCTTTGCCGACCTAGTAACGGGTGCGGATCCCATTTCAGCCGCTGATTTCGCGTCGATTCTGGACCCTGCAGCGGTACTAGACCCCTCTATGTTCACCGACCTCGTCTCGTCTATTGGCTTCTGACTGCACATGACGCACGGTTTCCACGCGTGATGAACGAGACGATCCGCGAACGCGCCCTCATGGCAATGGTCGTAGTGACTCTTGCCGTGCCGATCGGTTCCACGGCCGCGGCCGATGAGATGGTTCCATTAGGCGGTGGGGCGCGGCTCGTGGTGAACCGGGACACCTATTGCACTTTGACGACGATCGGCCACGACAACGCCGGTGAATTGGTTGGTTTCACCACCGCGCACTGCGACGGTCCCGGCGCTCCAGTCACCGATGACGGTAACGGCGTCACGGTAGGTACTGTCGCATCCATCGACCGCAGTCAGGACTATGCGGTGGTCAAGCTAAGACCTAAACAAAGTGGCCTTGTTCGCCACCCCGGAAAGCTGCGACGAAGACGGCGAAGTTCCCTAGCGGGAGGAGCGGATGAACCCCAACACCAGCTCGGCGACTTCTTCCGGCTGGTCGAGCTGAAGAAAGTGTCCGGCGTTGTCGACGATGGTGACGTCGCTGTAGTCGGGAAGGGAGTTGGGGATCCAACGCGTGAAAGCCGATGTCATGCAACCGTCGTCGCGTCCGTGAAGGTAGAGACTCGACAGCGTCGGCGGCGACGTCCAGTGCCGGTGCAGCTCGCGGTACTGCGCCGGCGGGCGGGTGTTGCGGATCGTCGCACGGTAGGGGCCGAGCGCGGCGCGCCAGCTTTCCGGTGTGCCGATCGCGGCGTCGACGTGGCGCAGGTCCTCCTTGGCGTCATAGCCCGGCGACCACCGCCTCCACAGGCGCGGCAGCACCCAGGACGCGGAACGCTCTGGCAGCCAAGGCAATTGGAAGTACATGATGTACCAGCTGCGCAGCAGCTGAGGTGGGATCTGGGCCAGCAACCGGCCGGTATCGGGAACTCGTCCCCGAAACGCGGCCGCCGGGGGCACCGACATGATCACCGCTTTGGCGAATGGGCTGTCCGGGATTGCGGCCAGGCCGTTGGCGGTCATCGCGCCCCAGTCGTGGCCGATCACCACATCGCGGTCGGTGCCGCCGGCAGCCTCGCGCACCTGCAGCGCATCATGCATCAGCGCACCGATGTGATAGCTGCCGTCCGACGGAATCGACGACGGCGCGTAGCCGCGCATGAACGGCGCCACCACCCGCCAACCGGACTCGGCCAGTAGCGGCGCGACGTTCCGCCAGCCGTAAGCGGTGTCCGGAAATCCGTGCAGGCACAGCGCGATTGGCCCGTCGGACGGCCCCCACGTCAGGGCCTTCAACTCCACGTTCGGACCTTGAATATCGATCCACCGGGGTTTGGTCATCACCTGGTCCTTCACGTGGGCGTCAGTACTGGTCGAAATCGGAGATCAGCCAACGCCCACCGATCTTGTCCAGCGTCACCCGAACATCGGACTCGGTCTCGGTCGCAGGGGCATCCCCGATCCTGACGGTCTGGTTGACGAACAGCAGGACGACCGCATGATTCGGCGTCACCGACTCCGGCGCCGCCGCGGGCACACGGGCGGTCGCGACGACCCGCTGCTGTTTGGCGTTGGGTATCAGCTCTTGCTGGGTCCGCTGCGTGTAGGCGTTGAGGAACTCGCCGGTCAGCCGGCCCCGGGTGGCCGCCACATCTCGATCGACCGTGTCGTACCGAAACGTCAGCACCGCATCGGCGGAATCCCTTGCGGCCGCTACTGATTCACTGCGAGCAAGGTCGATGCCGCGAATCGACGAGTCTTTCCACTTCAGCACGCCCGCGGCGATCGCCAGCAGCAACACCAGGCCGGGAAGCAGGCCGTAAACCAACACCCGTGTCCAATTGACCGACTTGCGCTGCGTCATGACACGAATGCCACGTCGGAGACCTTGGCGCCGTCGCCCACCTTCTGCACGGTGATCCGCATCCGCAAGAACCGCGGCTCCAGATCGACTTGCGCAGGATCGGCGGGCTTCACCGTCACCGCGACCAGCACCCGTCCTTGGTCACCGCTCTGCGATTCCAGCCCTGCATCGGTGACGGCACCCAACGACCTTGTCCGGGTCTGCTTGGCGGCGTCGATGTAGGACTGCTTGCGGTGGGCAAAGCTGTCGGCGAACGTGCCGGTCGCCGAGTCCTGGATTCGTTGCGCGTCGGCCTCGGCGTGCTGATAGTCGACAGTGCTGAGGTTCACCGCGACATCCGCAGCGGCATGCACGAAGCGATCGCGCTGCATTTCCCGGTTCTGCGCTTCGTAGGTCCGGAAGCCGAGCCAGCCCATCAGCCCGGCCAATACCACTCCGGCGATCAAGCCGGCGACCAGCGCTATTCGTTCAACCTGTCCCGGGGACTGAATCCGCCGCACATATACGACGTCGGCCGGAGCATCGGACTCGGCGGAAATTGCCGCATCGTCTGGCATGTTTTCCAACGTACGTGGTCATGCCAAGGTTCAGACCGTAGACGCCGCATTCTCGAGATCTGCCAGGACGATCTTGCGCATGCCGTACATCGCCTGGGTGGCGGCGGTGGCGCGGGCCGGATCTGGATGGCTGACCAGATCGTAGAGCCGCTCTGGAATCACCTGCCAGCTCAGACCGAAACGGTCCTTGCACCAACCACACTGCGATTCCTCGCCGCCATCGGTCAGCCGATCCCAGTAGTAGTCGACCTCGTCCTGGTCCTTGCAGTTGATCGTGAAGGACACCGCCTCGCTGAACGTGAAGTGCGGACCACCGTTGATCCCGATGAACCGGTTGCCGTCCAGCACGAAGGTGCCGGACAGGACCGACCCCGGCTCACCTGGTCCGGCATCGGTGCTTCGGTTGAGGTCCTCGATGTGCGAGTTCGGAAATACCGAGATGTAGAACGCCGCTGCCTCCTCCAGGTTGTGGTCGAACCATAGTGAGGGCGTGATCGAGGGCATGGTTGCCTCCCTAGTCGTTGGTCGTGGTCAGCAGTGTTCACCCGGATAGACCCTCGCGACGCCAAAAAATCACCGCTGTAACGTCAGGCGGATAATGCCTGGCAACGATGCCAGGCATTTAGCCGAGGAGCCGCCCGTGACTGCCGTGCGCAACACTCCACACACTGTCGAGTTTTCCGGTGTTCAGGGCCTCACCCTGGTCGCTGACGAGTGGCGCGGTCAATCGACGGGCGGCGCCGACGTGGCGGCCGGACGGCCAACGATCCTCATGCTGCACGGCGGTGGGCAGAATCGGTTCTCCTGGAAGAACACCGGCCAGGTCTTGGCCGACGAAGGATTCCACGTGGTCGCCCTGGACAGCCGCGGCCACGGCGACAGCGACCGGGCACCCGACGCCGACTACGACGTCGAGACGATGACCGCCGACGTCATGCAGGTGCTCGACGCCATCGGCCGGCCGGTGATCCTGATCGGGGCGAGCATGGGCGGGCTGACCGGCATCCTCGTCGCGGATCGGGCCGGACCGGAGCGAGTCACCAGGCTGGTGCTCGTCGACGTCGTCCCGCGGTTCGAGAAGAACGGCAGCGCTCGCATCCGTGACTTCATGTTCAGCGGGTTGCACGGGTTCGCCACCCTCGACGAGGCCGCCGACGCCGTCGCCGCATACCTGCCGCACCGGACCCGGCCGCGCAGCCCGGAGGGGCTGAAGAAGAACCTGCGCCTGCGCGACGGCCGCTGGTACTGGCACTGGGATCCGGCCTTCATGACCAAACCCGGGGACGACCCGGAATTGCGCACCGAGAGCTTCGAACGCGCCGCTGCCGACTTGACCATCCCGGTGCTGCTGATCCGCGGCAAGCTTTCCGATGTGGTCAGCCCGGAAGGTGTGCGGCACTTCCTGGACACGGTGCCCAACGCGGAGTTCGTCGAACTGTCCGACGCCGGCCACACCGCGGCGGGCGATGACAACGACGCCTTCAGCGACGTGGTGGTGACGTTCGCGACTAGGCCGGCATAAACGGCTAGTTCGCCGGCTTTTCGGCGTGGCCGCCGAACTGCTTGCGCATCGCCGAGAGCGCCTGGTTGGCGAAGTCGTCCAGGCTGCGCGAGGCGAACCGCGACTGCAGTGCGGTCGTCAACACCGGCGCGGGGACTCCCTCGTCGATCGCTGCGATCGCCGTCCAACGACCCTCACCGGAGTCGGAGACTCGACCGGAGAACTCCTTGAGGTCGGGCGACTCGTGCAGCGCGATCGCGGTCAGGTCCAGCAGCCAGGACCCGATGACGCTGCCGCGCCGCCAGACCTCGGCAACGTCGGGGATATCGAAGTCGTACTTGTAGCACTCGGGATTGGACAGCGGCGCCGTTTCGGCATCACCCTGCTCAACGCGAGTCCCAATGTCGGCGTTGCGCAAGATGTTCAAGCCTTCGGCGAGCGAGGCCATCATGCCGTACTCGATGCCGTTGTGCACCATCTTCACGAAGTGCCCCGCCCCGGAGGGTCCGCAGTGCAGGTATCCCTTTTCCGACTCGGCGATCTCACCGCTGCGACCGGGAGTGCGCGGCGCGGCGTCAACCCCTGGCGCAACCGTGGCGAATATCGGCTCGGCATGCCCGAATGCTTTGTCGTCGCCGCCGATCATCAGGCAGTAACCGCGCTCACGACCCCACACGCCACCGCTGGTGCCACAGTCGAGCAGGTGAATGCCCTTCTCGGACAGCGTCTTTGCATGCTTGAGATCGTCCCGGTAATAGGAGTTACCGCCGTCGATCACGATGTCGTCGGCCTCCAGCACCTTGGACAAATTCTCGATCACGCCGGTGGTGATGTCGCCGGCAGGCACCATCACCCAGACCAGTCGCGGCTTGCTGAGTTTCTCGGCCAACTCCGACAGCGAAAAAGCTGCGGTGATCCCGTCGTCGTGAGCCATCGCCTTGACCGCATCCGGATTGTGGTCGTAGACAACGGATTCGTGGCCACCGTCGACCACTCGGCGGACGATGTTCGCACCCATTCGGCCCAAGCCGATCATCCCAAGCTGCATGGTGTCCTGTCTCCTTAGTGGTGGTTACCGGCTAGCCACGGCTGTTGCCAGCCGCGATGACCTCGTAGCAGTTCGCGTGCCGCGTCCGGCCCCCAGCTGCCGGGGTCGTACTGATGGATTTCGGCAGGGTCGTCGAGCAGGGGCTGCACAATCCGCCAGGTTTCCTCAATCCCGTCCTCACGGGCGAACAGTTGGTGATCTCCGGTCAGCGCGCCGTGCAGCAGTCGTTCGTAGGGCAGCAGCGGCTCGCCCAGGTCCTGCACGAACGACGAGTCCAGGTGCAAGTCGCGCCAGCGGTCGCCGTCGAGCGCGGTCAGCTGCAACCGCAGGCCGGGATCGGGGTCGATGCGCAACACAATCTGATTGGGCTCGGCCCGGCGGCGATCGGGCAGGAAGGCCAGTGACGGGACGCGGTGGGTGAACAACCGCACCTCGGTGACCCTTTCGGTCAGCGCCTTGCCCGCACGCAGGAAGATCGGCACCCCGGCCCAGCGCCAGTTGTCGATCTCGACACGCAGTGCGACGAAGGTCTCGGTATCCGAATTCTTGGCCACGCCGTCGACATCGGTATAGCCGCGATATTGGCCCCGCACGCAGCGGTCGGGGTCGATCGCCGGTATCGACCGCAGCACGTCGGCCTTCTTGTCGTTGAGGTCGTCTGCGCTCGGTCCGACGGGAGGCTCCATCGCCACGCCGGCGAGCACCTGCAGCAGATGGTTCTGCACGACATCACGCAAGGCGCCGACCCCGTCGTAGAAGCGGCCGCGATCATCGACGCCGAAGTTCTCGGCCATGGTGATCTGGATTTCGTGGATGCTTGTGCGGTCCCACAGCTCGGTGAGCGCCAGGTTGCCGAACCGCAGATACTCAAGTTCGACGACGGGTTCCTTACCCAGGAAGTGGTCCACCCGGAAGATCTGGTCCTCGTCGAGCACGGCGCGCAATCGCTTGTTGAGTTCGCCCGCGGATTTCAGGTCGTGGCCGAAGGGTTTTTCCACCGCTACCCGAGATCCGTCCAGCAGCTCAGCTTCGGCCAGGTTCTCCACGATCGGCGCGAACAGCGAAGGCGGCATTTCCAGGTAGTACAGGCAGTTGTGCTTCGGACCGATCTTCTTCTTGAGTGCGTCGTAGAGCGCGGAATCGGTCACGTCGCCGTGAAGATAGGACAGCCGATGCGCGAATCGGTCGAATACTTTGCCGTTTATTTTTTCGCCGGCGCCCTCGATCGCCTTCCGGGCCCATTTGACCAACTCCTCGACGCTGATGTCATCGCTGGCGACGCCGATAATCGGGCACTCCAGCAGTCCCCGGCGCTCAAGGCGATAGAGGGCTTGGAAGGTCATTTTTCGGGCCAAATCGCCAGTGATTCCGAAGATCACCAGCAGGTCTGAGGCCTTATCGCCGGATTCGGCCAATCGGTCCTCCACGATCCATCGACTAGTCAGTGCGGCTTCCACACTTGCACGCTTCAACACTTGCACAATGGGCCCGACTCGACCCCGCCGCGGCCACGTTCAACCCTAAACACTGCGGTTCGGCCGGACAACCGACAGACGTGCTGTGTACCCAGTTACTCAACCGGCCAAAAGAGGCAATTCCAGAATTCGCGGAATATACACTCTCGGTTGACCTTTCGATTTCCGGCCAGCTACGCCCAACGGCAACGCTATTTCGCCGATCTGGCACTGTCG
Organism: Mycobacterium sp.; assembly: GCF_049278535.1. Classification (GTDB taxonomy): domain Bacteria; phylum Actinomycetota; class Actinomycetes; order Mycobacteriales; family Mycobacteriaceae; genus Mycobacterium. The sequence goes on from NZ_JBAPMI010000358.1 coordinate 7,344, forward strand.
CTGCGGAAGCCACGACTGATCGGGGAAGATGCGTGCCATGCACGATCAGTTGTTGATCGCGGTCTATGCGCTGGCCGGCCTCGCGGCCGTAGAGGCCGCAGCCCTGGGCGTCCTGTGGGTGCTGCTAAGGCGCACCAGGGCTGAAGTCGAAGCGCTGCGGCAGCCGCCCGACATCTTGAGTTTTGGGACAAAGGCGGTCAAGACGGTGTGGCAGACCGCAAATCTGGTGCGCAAGGAAGGGTTCGGCGCCGCGATGCGCAGCTCGATCGAGGACCTCGCCGACTGGGCCGAGGTGGAGCGGCCGGATCTGGCCCGAGTCATTCCGGACGGCAGGGGCGCGATTCTGTTCTCCGATATCGAGGAGTCGACGGCGCTCAACGAGCGGGTCGGCGACCGGGCCTGGGTGCGGCTGATCGGCGAGCACGACAAGCAGGTTCGCCGGCTGGTCAAGGCGCGGTCCGGGCATGTGGTGAAGAGCCAGGGCGACGGGTTCATGATCGCCTTCGCAAGTGCCGAGCAGGCGGTGCGTTGCGGTATCGACATGCAGGACGCGCTTCACCGAAATGCGCAACACAAGCGGCGCAACGGGATTCGGGTAAGGATCGGGATTCACCAGGGCCGCTCGGTGCGGCGCGGCGACGACCTGTTCGGCCGCAACGTGGCGATGGCGGCCCGCGTGGCCGCCGAAGCCTGTGGCGGGGAGGTTTTGGTGAGCGACACGGTGCGTGACGCTCTCAACGATTGCGACGACCTCGAGTTTGACGGCGGCCGTGACGTCGAGCTGAAGGGCTTCGCCGGCACCCACCGGCTCTACGCCGTCGCCGCGGCTTGAAGCTCAGGATGCTCGCCCGGCTAGCCTTCGCCGGCCTCGGCGAGGCGCTGCTGCAGCCGGTCACGGATCTCGTTAGGCGTGTATGCCCGGCGTCGGCGCTGATCGCGGATTACCAGCGCTCCCCCGGCCGCGACCCCGACCACTCCGGCCAAACCCAGCAATTTCCAGATGGTGCGCATCGGCTCAGGTTATTCGTGAGTGCATCCCGATGAGGTCGGTATGTGCATAAGGTGCGGTGGTGGATGAACACACCGTGAGCCTGGACCGCGCCCTGGAGGAAACCAGGACCGGCGACGTCTGGCTATTTCGCGGGCAATCCGGACCCGACCGCGCGATACAGACGATGTCGAACAGCCCGGTCAACCACGTAGCTATGACGGTCGCGATCGAGGATCTACCGCCGTTGATGTGGCATGCCGAACTTGGCGACAAACTCACCGACGTCTGGACCGCTAGCAACCACCGCGGTGTGCAGCTCAACGACGCCCGGGAAGCCGTGGAGCGGTGGCTCACCCGCTACGGACAGCGGTGTTGGTTGCGTCAGATGACCCCGGACGTCGACCGCGAGCAGGAGAACCGGCTGCTGCGCGTCATCGCCCGGATGGACGGCACACCATTCCCGTCCACAACGCGGCTCACGCTGCGGTGGCTACGCGGTCAACTGCCGACCGCGTACGACTGGGTGCGCGGAATCCCGGTGTTGGACGCCCGCGTTCGCGAATCAACGCGGCGACGCAACGCACAGCAGCGGCAGGGCCGCTTCGAATCCGCCTATTGCGCCGAGACAGTGGCCGTCACCTACGAGGAGATGGGCCTTATCGAGACCGAGAAGCGGTCGAATTGGTTTGACCCGGGCCGCTTTTGGAGTGGTGACGATCTGCCGCTGATAGCGCCCTATCGCCTGGGGAGCGAAATCGCGGTAATTGCGGACTGACAACCCACGCTCCGCTGGATCGGGCCCACTCTCACACGCCGAACTTGGCGCGGGCGTCGTCGGTCACCGGGGTGAACAGGTTGACCAGATTGCCGTCCGGGTCCCGGAATAGCAGTGCACGATTGCCCCAGGGCATCGTCGTCGGCGCTGTCACGACCTCGCCTACGTGCGCGTGCAGCCGTTCGTACTCGACGTCCACGTCGTCGACGATGAACTCGATGATCGCGCTTCGGTTCGCCCCCGGCTCGGCGGATCCCACTCCGAACAGTGGCACGGTCTTGTCGCTGCCAATGGCCAAAGTCCCTACCGGCGTGGGGATCTCAGCGAAAAGCTCGTTGCCCCATACGGCGGCGGTTTCAGTGACTTTCTCGTAGAACTCGACGAGCCGTGGAACGTCGGCGGTGATTATCCGCGTCGAAACGAATTTCATGGACGCGATACTAGGCACCGCCTCCGACAAGGAAGCGCTACCGGCTGCGGCGTCCGGTCAGATCGGGGTCCAGATTTTGTTGTTCCAGAATCCCCAGGCGCGGGCGGTCATGTTCCACATCACGCTGGCGCCGGGCGCCCATGGCGGTGGTGGCGGCTGCGGCGGCGCCCACATTGGCGGGACGCCCCAAGGTCCGTTGCCCATCGGACCGCCCTGGCCGGCCGCACGTTGCCAGTCGTGGCACTGATTCCAGTCCCAGTCGTAGATGCTGCCCCAGCCCGGGTCCCAGGCCTGACCGGGACACCAGTGAAAGCTCGGCGCGGGGGCCGCCTGCGCGATACCACCCGCGGCCAAGACCGTAGCACCGCACACGAGCGCCCAAGCCGCTGCTCGCCTCATAGTCGCCATCCCCCAGAGTTTGCCTTAGCGAGACTGCGGGCAAGCCCTAAACCGCGCGTCGCGCTGGAGGCGGTACCCACGCCTGCAGGGCTCTGCGACCAATCAATTGGCAGTTGTGGGTATGGGCCAACTGGGTGGCCGCATCCGTGAATTCCTGATTGCTGATGACAATGCTCCTGGCGCATCCATGGTGGCGCGCGCCGGCGACCACCTGTTGAACGGCCGCGACGCCGACTGGCTTGCCGAGTCGCTTGCACTGGACCGCCACCGATTTGCCGTCTTTTTCGCCGATCAGGTCGACGCCGTAGTCGCCGCTGGCCGGGGTGAACCTCACCCGCCAGCCGGCCCGTTGTAGCCGGGCCGCGACGTAGCCCTCGAACTCCGTTCCGGTCATGGCGTCGATCGCCGCCATCCCGTCGGCCCGCCCTCGCCGATTGCCCTCAGCGGAGAGCAGCACGGCCAGAATCAAACCAACGGCCGCGCCTACCAGACCTGTCCTAACGCTATGGCCGACGAGACCCGCGACGATCCCGAAGTACAGCGGCAGGAAGAGGTAGGTAATTCTCATGTCGGGCCGATGATAAGGACAGTCACCGACAATTGTGGTTAGGCCGGACTCACGTTGTCATCTGCTTGCCTTGGACGGCTCGTGGGCAAGGCCGTCGTTGTCGAGGTCGAGATCCGGCCGATAGGCGGGGTCAGTCCATGGGATGCTCCAACGCCCGTCGGCGTGCGCGCCATTTCAGTTTTGGTAGGGCGGGTCTGCTAATTCAGCTGGCGCAGCAGCGATTTGGACACCGAAGATGAGCGATGTGATGGCGAGTGCGCTGCGCAGCACAACGACCCCTGCTGAGTATCTCCTGGTAAGACGAGTTTAGCCGCTGACTAGCACGGTGCTGATCATCGGCCTTTGTAGGGCTCGCAGGCGAAACCGTCACCGTCGCGGTCCAGCGCCGACCGATACGCCGGGTCATTGGAGGGGATGTTAAAGCGCCCGTCGGCGTGCGCTTCGCTGCAGTTTCGATACGGTGGGTCAGCCAATGCGGCTGGCGCGATGGCGATCCCGAAGCCGACCGCGAGCGATGCAAGAGCGAATAGCGTACGCAGCATTAAATCCCCTGTAGTTGATCCACCTAAATTCCGGGCGCAGCTTAGAGGCGCGGGACGCCTGCCCGCGGAGGTTTCGACAGGGCACATGTGAAATTCAAATGTGCGCGCCGTTGTGGACTCAGGGCCCGATCTGCTCAAACATCTGCGCCGGATCGCTGCCGAGTTGGCGGGCGATGTCGCCGGTGTCCCAGTACTCGCGCCAGCAGGTGATGGCACCGTCGCGGACTTCGAAGATCGCCGTCACATAGAACGAGACTCGTCTGCCCGCAATCACATTCACGTCGAGCCGCTCCACCACGACCGTATCGTCGTTGGAGACGACCGTTCGAATCTCGCTGCCGTCGACCATGCCGGACGCCAGCTGGTTGTGTTTCTCCAGCTCGGCGCGCGCCGCATCGCGTCCACGGATGATCGGTGACAGTGGCACGTTGAGCTGCCATACGAAGTCATCCGCCATCAAGGCAGTCATGGCGTCGACATCCATGTGCTCGCCGTATGCCGCGTGTACGAAGTCGAGGACTATCCGTTCAATTCCATCTGCCATCGATCTACTCCCTGATCAGCTCGAATCATCAAGGTAGACCGGCGTCCGGGTCGTCGGGTGTGCTTACACGGTTCGCTTAACTGAGCAACCGAAGCGTCGTCGCTGCGGCTTGGTCTCCGACCATGTTTCCGGTAGAACCGCCGCCGTACTTGGCGCGGTAGGCGTCGTCAACATCCTGGCGCAGTCCCGACGGGCCGACACCGACGTCCTCGATGTGCACGTCGACTTCTACGCCGGGGACACGCACGCGTGCGCGTGTTGTCTTCAAGGCAAGGCCGAACCATCCGGTATCTCTGCGGTACCACGTGCGGACGTAGACGTCGCCGCCGACGTGCACGGCCCAAATCGGCGTCCAGGGCCGCAGGGTTCCGTCCGCGCGAAGTACCGCAATTTCGAGTTCGCGGGCGGCATCGACGTGAGCGAGCTGCTCTGGTGTCCAGCTCATGGTTGCGGAGCGTACTTAACCGCCGAATGCACCGGCCGCTCCCGTTGTGCGACAAACAGAACAACGGGAAAACGGCGGTTGGACAGCAGATGCACAATTCTTTCTCGGCCTGCTCAGTGCGGTCGTTGCGGGATACCGTCACAAGGTCTGAAAAGCCCTCGCCGGTGCTGGCTGCAGGGCCCGGTTACGGCGGACAGTAACCCCGAAAAGCTCAGGAGCAGGCGTGACCACAATCGAGACACCCACCGCATCCCAGACGATCGACAGCGCCCTTCATCTGATCATCGAGGCAATCGAGGCCAACCCGCCGGCGCCCGGCGCAGGCGTCGAGGTGACGTTCTACGTGCCCACCGGAGTTGTGATGGGCAACCTGGAGCCGTGCTGGTATTTCGACCAGAAACTTCTGCACTACATCCAGACGACTGGCATTGACCACAGCCACCCGACTCCTACCGAAGGAAGCTGCGGAAAACATCAATTCGTGCATTTGTCCAAAGTCGCCTACCAATGGACAAGCGGTGACATCAACCAGCACGATCAGGTGCGCGTGCGGTTATCCGACGTTCACTCCTGGGCCTTCGGCCGCGGCCAGCTCAGCTTCAAGGATCTGCACCGCTAGCGCGCTTCGACGACGTCGCCGTCGGCGTCGGCGTCGGCTATGCCCACTGCGCGAACCAGTCCATCAGAAGTCCTGCGACAGCGTCGGGTTGTTCGTCCGGAATCCAGTGTGATCCCGGAAGCACTTCGAATCGAAAGTCTTGCGTCACGTAACGTTCGGACTGACGGGCAGCGCTTTCGAGGATGTAGTAGTCACCATCGCTCCAGATCATCAGAGTTGGAACGCCAACCCTGCCGACGCGGCCGGACCACGGCGCAGCGCGATACCAGTTGAGTGCCGCAGTGTAGGCACCTGGCTTCGTCATGGCCCTTGCGTCGCGGTCGGCAAGGTCTGGGTGTTGGCCCCCAGACCTCAGCATTTTGGCCAACCTTTTCGCGCTCGCGTCGCCACCGAGGTAGTACCGCTCCGGGATAAATGGCAGTTGATAGGCGTAGGCGTACCACGAAAGCAAACCCTGCCGGCTAGTCAACATCGCGTTCTGTAGCGCGCTTGGGTGCGGACTGGAAAGTGATGACAACGTCCACACCCTCTCGGGGTGCTTAGCCGCGAAACTCCAGGCCACCAACCCGCCGAAGTCATGCCCAACCAGGTGCACCCGGTCCGCCCCGCTTGCATCGACAAGCGCGCCCGCGTCTTCGACTAACTCGGACATCCGATAATCGCGGCGGCGAGTCGGTCGTGCGCCAGGCGAGATGCCTCGCTGGTTTGGCGCCAAGCATCGATAACCCGCACCCGTCAGGCGCGGAATGACCTCGCCCCACGCCTTGAACAAACTGCTCCATTGCAAAATCATCAGGTCTGACATGGCATTCGCAAGCGATTTCCCGAAGTCGCGAGGAGGGCTACTTCGCGGCGGCCTTACGGGTGACTAGACGTTGAAACGGAATTCGACGAGGTCGCCGTCGGCCGTTAGGTCACTTCATCTAATAGCCGTGCCGCATCAGTATCCGTTGCCCTACGGTCGTGGGATGGGGGTCCGGGACGTCGTCATGGCGGGTGTTGCGAAGCAGCTCGGTCATCCAGATGGGCTGCGCGGGCGGCTGGTTGGTGCGGCGCTCAATCGGGGCAACCGGCGCTTCGTGAGCGCCGCCGCGCGGGCGCTGCAACCCGATGAAGCGTGGGCGGTGGCCGATGTCGGATTCGGTGGCGGCGTGGGGCTGAAATTTTTGCTCGACAGTGTCGGTCCGTCGGGCAGCGTTCATGGTGTCGAGGTGTCGGAGACGATGCTCAGCCAGGCCGCGGGGCGATACCGCCGCGACATCGCAACCGGGCGGCTGTCGTTGCATTCCGGGTCCATGACGCAGCTGCCCTTCGCCGATGGGGCAGTGGACGGCGCTATTACCGTCAACACCATCTACTTCGTCGGAGAGCTCGATCGTGCGTTCAGAGAGCTTGCCAGGGTGATAAACCGTCAGGGTCGACTCGTCATCGGACTGGCCGACCCCGCCGTGATGGCAAAAATGCCATTCACCGGACACGGCTTTCATCTCCGTCCGGTGCCGGAGGTGATCGACACGTTACGCAGCACCGGCCTCACAGTCGAACACCGTCAGATCAGTGAAGGGGTCAACGCACCGCACCTGCTGATCGCCCACGCCGTAGATTGAAGCGTCGCGAACGAGTGCGGGATCTCGATCGTTGCGGAGCAACTTGTCACCGACGAGGCAGATAGCGCAACAAGGCGGTGCCATCGTCGAAGATCAGGTGCTCGACCAGTGTCAGATCGAGGCGCACGTCGTCGGGCAGGGCGCGTAGGCCGCCGCCAACAATCTTCGGAACAACGAAGAACCGGAATTCGTCGACCAGGCCTGCACTGATCGCCGGAGCCGCGACGGTCGGCCCGAAGATCTCGACCAGGCCCGTCGCATCATCCACTATTTGCTGCAACTCGCTCAGGCTGATGTCAGGCACGAGGCGGACCCGGCCCGACCCGAGGTCCTCGTGCCTCAGTGTCGACGACACCACGACCTTGTCGGTGTCCTGCCAGTGCCTGGCAAACTGCCGGTCGGCCGGGGATGAGTCGTCATCGTCCGGGTAGTCCTCCCAGTACTGCATCAGCTCATACGTCTTGCGGCCCAGCACCTCGGTCGACACCGTCGCCATCCGGTCGATATGGGCAGCGAAGACGGCCCCGCCCGGAGCCGACCACTGGAAGTCGCCATCGGCGTCGGCGACGTAGCCGTCGAGAGAGATCGTCGCGCAATAACTCAGCGTCCCCATGCTGACCTCCACAGGATCTTCGTGCCGAAATTGGTTCGGCACAGTCGCTCATAAGACTCGCGCGCCCACCTGAACTCATCGCGCCCGCGGAACACTGAGGGCCTTGTCGGCGAACCCTAGACGTTGAACCGGAACTCGACGACGTCGCCGCTCACCGCCACGAACGTTGCGACGGTTCGCCATTGGTGTCAGCGAAACTCAGCGGCCGACCCGAGTCGCGGTCGACATGGATGCTCATGTGCTCTCCCTACGAAGCGTTGCCCTGCCATCGAGTTTGCTACATGTGACAGCAGCTCGAAAACTGTGCTGCGCTTCGCCTCATCGGAAATGAGTCAGTTCTTATTCAACTCCTCAGCGAGCATCACGATGATCCCGCTGGGACCTCGCAGATATGTGAGCTTGTACATGTCCTGATAGGTGGCGACACCGCGGAGCGGGTGGCAACCGTGTTTAGCAGCTACGTCAAGGGCCGTATCAATGTCGTCGACGGAGAATGCGACACGATGCATGCCGATCTCGTTGGGTTGGGTTGGCGTCGACTCGATCGCTTCGGGGTGGATGTATTCAAACAGCTCGATGCGACCGTTGCCGTCCGGCGTCTGGAGCATTGCGATGTTGGCGTAGTTGCCGTCAAGTCCAACGGCGATGTCGGTCCACTCGCCACTGACTGTGTCGCGTCCGACGAGGGTGAGACCAAGATCGGTAAAGAACGCGATCGCCGCGTGGAGGTCATCCACAGCGATGCCTACGTTCTCAAGTTTGATGGCCACGTGCTTACGCTAACGGGTAGCGGCATCTGCGAACACTTCCCTAGCACCCTCGCGACCTATCAACTGCGCTAGACGGTGAACCGGAATTCGACCGGATACCGTTGCCGAACAACGTCACAAGGCGTTGCGCAGCCGCAGGCCCCGTAATCTGAGGCCATGGATGCGGTGCTGGACGAAGGTCCGTTTTTCCACGGAACAAAGGCCGAACTGAGGGCAGGAGACCTGCTTACCGCAGGCTTCCGTTCCAACTACCGGCCGGAAATCACGATGAACCACATCTATTTCACCGCCCTGCGAGACGGTGCCGGATTGGCGGCCGAGCTAGCGGCCGGCGAGGGCACGCCGCGGGTCTATCTCGTGGAACCGACCGGTGAGTTCGAGAACGATCCGAACGTCACCGATAAGAAGTTCCCCGGCAATCCGACCCGCTCCTACCGCAGCCGCGAGCCCGTCCGGGTCATCGCAGAAGTCGACGACTGGACGCGGCTGTCTCCCGAGGCACTCCAGTCGTGGCACGACCGATTGGCCGCGCTTCGAGCGGACGAGCGCGGCGAGATCATCAACTGAGCATCGGCTCACCGATGGCGTTCGGCCTAGACGTTGAAGCGGAACTCCACGACGTCGCCGTCGGCCATCACGTAGTCCTTGCCCTCCATACGAACCTTGCCGGCGGCCTTGGCCGCGGCCATCGACCCTGCGGCGACCAGATCGTCGTAGGACACGATTTCGGCCTTGATGAAACCCTTTTCGAAGTCGGTGTGGATCACGCCGGCCGCCTTCGGTGCTGTGTCACCCTGATGAATTGTCCACGCCCGCGACTCTTTTGGCCCGGCCGTCAAATAGGTCTGCAGCTTCAAGGTGTGAAAACCGGCCCGCGCCAACGCATCCAGGCCGCGCTCGGTCTGGCCGATCGACTCCAGCAGCTCGGCGGCCGATTCGTCGTCGAGTTCGGTCAGCTCGGACTCGATCTTGGCGTCCAGGAAAACCGCATCCGCCGGTGACACCAATGCCCGCAGCTCGGCGACTCGATCGGCATCGGTCAGCACCGACTCGTCGGCGTTGAACGCGTACAAGAAGGGTTTGGTAGTCAGCAGATTCAATTCCCGCAACAGCAGCGCATCGGCCTCCGCCGCGAACAACGTCGTCCCGCCATCGAGCGTTTGCTGCGCGGCCATGGCAGCGTAGTAGAGCGGCTTGCGCTCCTTGTTGTTGCGGGCCTCC
>NZ_JBAPMI010000359.1:0-2090 GCF_049278535.1 Mycobacterium sp.
ATCCGGTGCACCGCAGGTGCGCTTCCCGCACTTCGTGATGGCCCGCCTGTGCAGTCTTCTGCGCCAAAACCAACCCGCTGTTTATCAGACGCTGGTCGACTCCGGCGCTCCGGAAGTGGCGCTCACCGATTACCTCACCCCGACATCGGCCGACTACGCGCCCGAACCGGGTGACGACGATCTCACTGCCGTCCGCAGCAGGCGCACCACCGTCGAGTGGGCGCTGCGGAAGGCGGCGCTCAACCACGATCGAGTCGCGTTCCGGGGGCAGACAGTGGTCGCCGGTCTGGTCGCGGATAGAGGCGCGATTCCGCACGTCAGTGGCATCCGCCTGAACGACGGTAGCCGAATCGACGCCGACCTCACCGTGGTGTCAGCCGGCAAGCGATGCAAACTGCCCAACTGGTACACCCAGATTGGCGCGGCAGCGATGCCGGATGAAACCAGCGAATCGGGCGTGATCTACGCGTCACGGTTCTACCGTCTGCCGGCCGGTTGCGAATTCACGGCCGATGCGGCCGGCGTGCTGACCGGTGGATACCTGCAAGGGGGCGTGATCGAGGCCGACAGCCGCACCTTCGGGGCGTCGGTCACCGTGCCGCGCGGCGACACCGAGTTACGCAGGCTACTGCTCGAACCAGGGATGTTTGAACGGCTCCTCCGCGAACTGCCCCAGTTTCGCGCTTTCGCGGATGTCCTCGGTGAACCGATCAGCGGTGTAGCTGTAATGGCCGGGGTCACCAACAGGTGGCGGTCATTGACTGTCGACGGTCGGCCTCTGGCCACCGGCGTTGTGTCCGTGGGTGATTCGCTCGTATGCACCAACCCCGTGTACGGGCGCGGTATGTCGACCACGGCCTGGTCGGTGGACCTCCTCGCTGGCATCCTCGACAACGCCACCTTGGATCGGTACGACGTAGTGTCGGGCTACGCGGCTGTCGCGGAGCGGGAATTGAAACCGTGGTATCAGGCCAGCGTGCAGATGGACCAAGCGAGCCAGGCCGAGGCCGAAGCGGTGCTCGCCGGCGAGGACAAAGCGGGTGCCGAGGGCTTCGCCTCAGTATTCAACAGGTTGCTCATCCTCATGCGTCATGACGCGGTGCTGCTTCGGGGCATCCTGCGGAGCACCAACCTGCTGGCATCGCCGAATGCACTGATGGAGGATCCCGAACTCATTCGTCGGATCGCCGAGCTTTCGGAGAGGAACCCCGAAGCGGCGCGCAACGACGCCGAGGCGCCGTCTCGCGCCGACCTTATCGCCATGCTGACCGCTGACAGAGAACCTGGCAGAGAGGCGCAGACGGTATGAGCGCTGTCCAGCTCTTCGAGATCCCGTTGGGCCAGTTCACCTTTCGCGCTCGGCAGGCCGGACCACCCGATGGACGGCATATCATCCTGCTGCACGGCGTGCCACAGACCTCACTGTGCTGGGACGCACAGTTGTGCACGCTTGGCGAGGCCGGGTACCACGCGGTGGCGTTCGACCAACGGGGTTACTCACCTGGTGCTCGCAGTGAGGACCTCGCTGAGTTCACAATGACTAAGCTCGTCGGCGACGTGCTAGGAATCGCCGATTCACTCGGCTTCGAGCGGTTCGACGTCGTCGGGCACGACATGGGTGCCGGTGTGGCGTGGACATTGGCGAGTCTGTACCCGGAGCGGGTGAGCACGATCACCGCGCTCTCGGTACCTCACCCCAATGCCTATTACGATGCGTATCACGGCGTGGTACCGAATCGGGGCAACGGGCCCGACCAGTTCACAATGGCCGCCTACGCGCGCGAGTTTCAGCTGGCACCGCGCGGCGCGGTTGAAGAGCTGATGGTCGCCAATAATTGCGAACTGCTGCGCGGGTACTTTGACGGCGTCCCGGCCGGTCACATCGCGGAGTACGTCGCGGTGTTGGGCTCGGTGGAAGCCTTGCGTGGTGTCCTCGACGTCTACCGCAACAATCGGGCGTTCAGCCAGTCTTCCAGCGCCGCCCAAGATGACGAGCGCCTCCCGGCCGTCAAAATTCCGACACTGTTCATCTGGTCTGACCAGGATCCTGCCATTGCGTCGGCCGGCGCCTACGCAACGGCAGACCATGT
>NZ_JBAPMI010000360.1:0-15285 GCF_049278535.1 Mycobacterium sp.
TGCGCCATCTTTGGTCTATGGGCGATGTCACAGTGAACGCGACCGTGTCGCTGCCGGGCGGTGATATCCGGCCTCCGATTATTTGGCGCGCGAGAAACAACGCCTCCAGCAACAATCCGCTGGTCAGCGTGTCGTCGTCGGTTCAATTTTCCAGGGGTTACAGAAGGGGCTATGATCGCGATCACTGAGAGCTTTGTGACTGATCTCACTGGGGGAAAACAGTTGGACGAGCAGGTCGGGAACATTCGATGACAACGCAACCGATCGGACCACAGTCGGCGAACACCTCGTCGCGCTGGTACACGACGTCGGCGACGTGCAATCGCTCCTACTTGCTTGCCGGGTTGCGCGCCGGCCTCATCGCGCTGGTTTTGCTGGCGGTGCTCGCCGTCATCGTCTGGTTCTGAAGCCAAGCCGCTGGGTACTCCGCCCGTGCTGGCCGTTCTTGCGGCGTGCGCGGCGATGGAGCAGGGTTGATTGCGACAAAGCCGACCCGCCGCCAGCAGCCTGCGAGCGGCCCGTCAGAGTAGATCGGAAACGATCATCACCAGGAAGGAACCTCGTGTCTGATTACACCTTGCCCGATTTGGACTGGGACTACGGAGCCCTGGAACCCCACATCTCGGGTGCGATCAACGAGCTTCACCACGACAAGCACCACGCCACCTACGTCAAGGGTGCCAATGATGCTGTCGCGAAGCTCGAGGAGGCGCGCAGCAAGGACGACCACTCCACGATCCTGCTGAACGAGAAGAACTTGGCCTTCAACCTGGCCGGCCACGTCAATCACGTCGTGTGGTGGAAGATCTTGTCCCCCAACGGCGGTGACAAGCCGACTGGCGACCTCGCCGCCGCTATCGATGACGCGTTCGGATCCTTCGACAAATTCCGCGCCCAATTCAGCGCGGTGGCCAACGGGATCCAAGGCTCCGGCTGGGCGGTGCTGGCCTACGACAGCCTCGGTGACAAGCTGCTCACCTTCCAGGTGTACGACCACCAGACCAACTTCCCGCTGGGCGTCGTCCCGGTGTTACTGCTCGACATGTGGGAGCACGCCTTCTACCTGGACTACAAGAACGTCAAAGCCGACTACACCAAGGCGTTCTGGAACGTGGTGAATTGGGAAGAGGTGCAGAAGCGTTACGCGGCGGCGACCTCGAAGACCAAGGGCTTGATTTCGGGCTAGCCCACCAGATTTGCCTGTTCGGGGTGTCGCGCGATTCGCGCGGCACCCCGAACGCTATTGCGGCTGTGTTTCTTTTCGACTTCGTCGCCATTGTTTGCCCGTGTCAGCTTGCGAGGGTGGTCAGGCTGCCGCATGCTGAGCGAATCGACCCACCGGCGTATCGCTGAATACCCGAACGGAGGGCGAAGTGGACACTGGTTCAGGCCGGGCCATCGAGGTGGCCCCCTTCCATTACCGTGGTGCCCTGAAAGGGTTTGTGATTTCCGGGCGCTGGCCCGACTCGACCAAAGAGTGGGCGCAGCTGCTGATGGTCGCGGTCCGGGTCGCGTCGCTGCCCGGATTGCTGGACACCACAACGGTATTCGGTGTTCGCGAGGAACTGCCGGACGCTCCGGCGCCGGGCACCGTGGGCCTGGTTCTGGCCGAGGGCCCGGTTGTCGGCGAATCCGCCATTCAGCCAGGGTATTTCGCCGAGCATCAGCCACCGGCATTGTTGATGCTGCACCCGCCGTCGGAGACCACGCCGTCGCTGCCTGAGTGCAACGGCGCGGCCTCGGGCTGTGTGCTGCTGCCCGGCCTGCCTTACCTGGGGCTCGAACACCGCGCGGCCTGGGTGGAGGCCGAAGCCGACGGCACCATCACTTCGATGGTCAGCCGGGTCGGCGTCGACCCGATCAGCCACCCGGACACAGCTATCTTGGCGATGCTGCTTGCCGCCTAGGTGTACCCGGCCAGGAGGTTGCACGTGAGGCGTTTGGGCGTGTCCTCTGAACCCTCGACCGCGTTGACCGGCCGTCTGGACGAGTCGTCCAACATATGCCTAATATCGGCGCGGCACGTGCGGGCAAATTCGGTTCACAGCCGACTCCATGGCACCCTACAGCAAATCAACTTGGCGCTGGCCCGGCAGCCGAGGCGGGTTGCCGTAGACACGCGCCCTTGCGACCAGCGACTGGCCATTAGTCCCTGAAGCGATGAAACTTCACACAATTTCCTTAGAATAACATGTGTATTGACTGGCTAAGCCAGGTATGTGCGCAGCGACGCCACGCTGGATAGTCATAAATATCGGTACCGTTAATTTCTCCGAATTTCCCCCTTGGTTGCGGGGGCAACTCTGGCTACGATGATCAGCAAATACTTGGAGTGAGTTGCCCGATCTACCAACCCGGTGGAGGTCATATCGATGAGCACGACGTTTTCCGCCCGCCTGAACCGCCTGTTCGACACGGTCTACCCGCCCGGACGGGGGCCGCACACCTCCGCGGAGGTGATCGCGGCGCTGAAGGCTGAGGGAATCACGATGTCGGCTCCGTATTTGTCGCAGCTACGTTCTGGCAACCGCACCAACCCGTCGTCGGCCACCATGGCCGCTCTGGCGAACTTCTTCCGCATCAGGCCCGCCTACTTCACCGATGACGAGTACTACGAGAAGCTCGACAAAGAGCTGTCGTGGTTGCTGGTCATCCGAGACGAGGGAGTGCGACGTATCGCGGTTCGCGTCAGTGGGCTGTCCCACGAGGCGCAGGAAGACATCGTCCACCGCGCCGACGAGTTGCGCCGCAAGGAACACCTGGACGCCTGACGTCAGTTGCGGCAACCGGCCCGGTTAGGGTTGGCCCATCGATGCCGCACCGGCACCGCGATAGTCGACGAGATCCGGCGGAGGTAGTGCGCGAATGGGCCTGTTCGGCAAGCGAAAGACCCGCGCGACCCGTCGTGCCGAGGCCCGCGCGATCAAGGCCAAGGCCAAACTCGAGGCCAAGCTGGCGGCAAAGAACGAGGTGCGCCGGTACAAGGCCGCCCAGCGGGCCGAGACGAAGCATCTGCGCGAGCAGTTGAAGGCGCAGCGCGGCAGCGACCAGACTGCGCTGAAGATCGCCGAAGCCGAGCTGAAGGCGGTACGCGAGGGCAAGTTGTTGTCGCCGACGCGGATTCGCCGACTGCTGACGGTGTCTCGCCTGCTCGCTCCGATCCTGGTGCCGCTGGCCTACCGGGTGGCCATCGCCGCGCGGGGGCTGATCGACCAGCGGCGCGCGGATCAACTCGGCGTCCCGCTGGCCCAGGTCGGTCAATTCTCCGGGAACGGCGGCCGATTGTCGGCCCGCATCGCCGGCGCCGAGCAGTCGTTGCGGACGGTGCAGGACAACAAGCCCAAGGACGCGGAGACCAAACAATTCGTCACGGCGATTTCCGAACGGCTCGCCGACTTGGCGGCCGCCGTTACCGCCGCGGAGAACATGCCCCCCACGCGCCGCCGCGGCGCCCACGCCGCAATCTCCCGACAACTCGACGAGATCGACGCCGACCTGATGGCGCGGCTCGGCTTGACCTGATCCCCAACCCCTCTGCAGACAGGAATGCGATTCCGATGTCACGTCCCCGCAGGATCGTTTGGCGCACTCTGATCGGATCCGTCGCTGCGACGATGCTCTACCTCGGACCGGCCGCGGCGCTCACGACGGCGTCGGCGCACATCCAGGCCAGTAGCACCGACGCCGCACGCGGCGCCTTCGCGACGGTCAGCTTCTTGGTGCCCAACGAGTCGACCACCGGCGCTGCCACCACCACGGTCATCGTCGACCTGACCAAAATCTCCGCCGTGCAGACCGAAACCAAACCGGGCTGGGGAGCCAAGATCGACCGCGACCCCGGATCGAACACGGTCCGCTCGGTGACGTGGACCGCTGCGCCCGACGGCGGAATTCCGGTGGACCAATTCGGAGTGTTCCGGATATCGGCCAAGCTGCCCGACGCCGATTCAGTCAGCTTCCCGACGACACAGAGCTACGCCGACGGCACGGTGGTGAAGTGGGACCAAACGCCGGCGCCCGGTAGGGCAGAGCCGGAGCACCCGGCGCCCACGCTGGTGCTGACCGGTGGTTCGACAGCGTCGCCCACCCATCAGTTGACCCCGACCAAGTCCGCCGCGCCGACCGCCGCCGCCACGACGAAGGCACAAGAGTCCCGCCCGGTGGTCGACAACACCTCACGGATTCTCGCCGGTGTCGCTCTGGTCGTCGGCGCTCTCGGTGTCGGTGTCGCATTGATTGTGCGGCGCACATGAGCCGCCGGGCACACGTCGTCGTGGTGGCGTTACTGCTGGCGGCCGTCGCGTTCGCGACCACGTTGACGGCCGGCGTCGCCAGCGCCCACGCTGCGCGGGTATCGGCCGACCCCGCCGACAACGCCTCGGTCGGTGCCGGCCCGGTGCGGGTCAGCGCGACCTTCAACGAGGATCTGCAGACCACGTTCGCAGCGATGACGGTGGTCGGCCCGGACGGCAAACTCTGGTCGGCCGGCGAGCCGCAGGTGCACGGCACAGTCGTCAGCGTCGGTGTACTGCCACTGGGTCCGGTTGGCAACTACACGGTCAACTACCGGGTGACCTCGGCCGACGGGCACGTGGTCGCCGGGTCGTGGTCGTTTCGGCTGACGACACCAGGCACCGGCACGCCCGGTCCGGCCGCGCAGCCCGCGGACGACTCGACCGACGATCTCCCAATCTGGCCTTTCGTTCTGGGCGCGGTAGTCCTGGTTGGCGGCGGGGCACTGTGGGCCATGCGAAATAGACCCTGATCACCCACCGTGGTGGCCCTGGCATGATGGATTCGACTCCACCGGGCCGGTGTACGCGATGAGAGACGGCAAAGGAGCAGCCGGATGGCAGACCCGCAGGACAAACCGGACAACACGCCGGAACCCGCGCCTGAACCACCCCTGAGCACACCCACCCCGCCCGCGCCGCCACCGCCTTCCGCCGACGCGGCATCCCCGGTCGCACCGGCGAACGAGCCGGACAAGCCGGCAAAGAAGTCCCCTGCCAAGAAGGCGGCTAAGAAAGCCGCCCCAGCGAAAGCCGCCAAGAAGGCCGCGGCAAAGAAGGCGCCCGCCGCCAAAAAAACTGCGGCGAAAAAGGCTGCCGCCAAACAGCCGCCGGCCAAGAAGGTTCCCGCCAAAAAGACCGCCCCGGCATCGCCGGACACCAACGGCCAGCTCGCCGCCGCAGCGAAAGATGCTGCAGCACACGCGAAGTCGACCGTAGAGGCGGCACGCAACCCGCTGCCCGCTGAGTCCTCCCCCGCTACAGCAGGCCGCTCACCGGTGCCGTTTGCGGTGGCGATCGCGATCAGCATCCTGGCGGTGCTACTGGTGCGGCGCCTCCGTGAACAGGACGACTGACGATGACCAGCGTGGCCCGGTGACTGTTGTATTCCGGCCGACGGCCGATTTGGTCGACGACATTGGACCCAACGTTCGCAGTTGCGACGTTCAATTCCGCCAGTTCGGTGCGCGCACTCAGTTCGCCGGACCGATCCGCACGGTGCGCTGCGCGCAGGACAACGCACTGCTGAAGTCGATCCTGTCGACGCCAGGCGAAGGTGGCGTGCTGGTGATCGACGGCGGCGCCTCGCTGCACACGGCACTGGTCGGCGATCTCATCGCAGAGCTGGCCCGATCCAACGGCTGGGCCGGGCTGATCGTGCACGGCGCGGTACGCGACGCCGCGACGCTGCGCGACATGGAGATCGGCATCAAGGCACTCGGTACCAACCCTCGCAAGAGCGAGAAGACGGGCGCCGGAGAGCGAGACGCCACGGTCAGCTTCGGTGGGGTGGAGTTCGTACCCGGCGACATCGCCTACAGCGATGATGACGGCATCGTCGTCGTCGCTGCGGCTGAGCCGAGCTAAACCGCCAGGGCCGCAGGCTTTTTAGCGAACTGCAGGGCTTCGTCGTCGACCTTGCCCCGCCGGATCAGCTGCAGGTCCATAAAGTAGTTCTGCTTGAGCCGCCACGGCGAGACCGAGCCGGCCTTCGGCAGGTAGTCCAGAGCGCGCAGCACGTATCCGGGCGTGAAGTCCATCAGCGGACGCTCGTCGACCGAGTTCCCCGGGTGTTGTGGCACCACGGTGTCGTAGCCGCCTGCGTCCATGTAATTGATGACGCGGCAGACGAACTCGGACACCAGGTCGGCCTTCAGCGTCCAGGACGCGTTGGTGTAGCCGATGGTGAACGCCATGTTCGGCATGCCGGTCAGCATCATGCCCTTGTAGGCCATCGTGTCGTTGAGTTCGACCGCCTCCCCGTTGCGCCGGATCGCGGCGCCACCGAACAGCTGCAGGTTCAAACCCGTTGCGGTGATGATGATGTCGGCCTGCAGCTCCTCACCGGAGGTGAGCTTGATCCCGGTGTTGGTGAACCGCTCGATGGTGTCGGTGACGACGTCGGCCTGGCCCTTGCGGATGGTCTTGAACAGATCACCGTTGGGTGCCAGACACAGTCGCTGGTCCCACGGCTTGTAGCTCGGACCGAAGTGCTTCTCGACGTCGTAGCCCTGCGGCAGCCGGCGCTTGGCCATCGTCAGCAACGTCTTGCGCATCTGGCGCGGGAACTTCCGGGAGAACTGGTACTGGAAGGTGCTGAACGCGACCCACTTCCACCGGTTCGCGGCGTGCGCGGCACGCTTCGGCAGCAGCTTATTGGCCTGCTCGGCGAACGGGTCGTTCAACGGCAACGAGCCGATGTAGGACGGCGAACGCTGCAGCATCGTCACGTGGCCGGCTCCCGAGTTCACCAGCGCCGGAATCAACGTGATTGCGGTAGCGCCGGAGCCGATCACCACGACCTTCTTGCCGGCGTAGTCGAGATCCTCCGGCCAGTGCTGCGGGTGAATGGTGGTGCCCTCGAAGTCGTCGTAGCCTTCGAACTTCGGCAGGTAGCCCGCGTCGT
Organism: Mycobacterium sp.; assembly: GCF_049278535.1. Lineage (GTDB taxonomy): Bacteria > Actinomycetota > Actinomycetes > Mycobacteriales > Mycobacteriaceae > Mycobacterium. The sequence continues at coordinate 6,919 of NZ_JBAPMI010000360.1, forward strand.
AGTTGTAGTAGCCGCTGCACGCGAACAGGAACGAGCAGGTGAGTTCCTGCTGCTGTCCGGCGTTGTCGACGGTCAACGTCCATCGATTCTCGGCGTCCGACCACTCGGCGGCCACCACCTTGTGGCGGTAGCGGATGTGCTTGTCGATGCCGTTCTCCGTCGCGGCTTCCTTGATGTAGGCCTTGATCGAGGCGCCGTCGGCGATCGAGGTCGAGGACTCCCACGGCTTGAAGCGGAAGCCCAGCGTGAACATGTCGGAGTCGGAGCGAATGCCGGGGTACTTGAACAGGTCCCAGGTGCCGCCGAGGTCGTCGCGGCGCTCGAGAACGGCGTAGCTCTTGGACGGGCAGCGGTCCTGCAGGTGCCAGGCCGCGCTGATGCCGGAGATGCCGGCACCGACGATCACAACGTCGAGATGTTCAGTCATGGCGACACGCTATCAACACCGTGTTGAGTGCGTCAACACTCTGTCGAGATACTCAACACCGTGTAAAGTAACGGCCGTGACGACTGCCAGCTCCACCCGCGCCTCCAGGGGACGACGCTCGGCGCGCCCGTCCGGTGACGATCGCGAGCTCGCCATCCTGAGCACCGCCGAACAGCTGCTGGAGACGCGACCGCTCGCCGACATCTCGGTCGATGACCTGGCCAAAGGCGCCGGTATCTCCCGCCCGACGTTCTACTTCTACTTCCCGTCCAAGGATGCGGTGCTGCTGACGCTGTTCGAGCGGGTCATCGTCGAAGCGGACTCCGCGCTGGAACACATGGTCGCCAATCCCCCGGCCGACCTCAAAGCACTCTGGCGCATCGGCATCAACGTCTTCGTCGAAACGTTCGGCTCGCATCGGGCCGTCTCATTGGCCGCCGATTCCGCGCGTACCAACAAAGACCTACGCGAACTGTGGTCCCGCTTCATGCAGAAGTGGGTCGGCCACATCGCCTTTGTGATCGAGACCGAGCGGTCCCGCGGCGCGGCACCCGTGACGCTGCCCGCCGATGAACTCTCCGCGGCGCTCAACCTGCTCAACGAGAAGCTGATGCTGAGCTCCTTCGCCGGCGATCGGCCCTCTCTCCCCAAAGAACGGCTACTCGAGACACTCGTCCACATTTGGGTCAGCAGCATCTACGGCGAGCAGGTCTAGCACGTCCGCCGACGATGCGGTCGGTGCCAGCGGACCGAGGAGGAGACGGCACTTCCCACTCGTCACCCGTTGATGCGAACATATGTTCGTGTCGCGCTCGACCCGCCAGTCAGCCGAGATCCTGCACGCGGACCTCGACTCGTTCTATGCATCCGTCGAGCAGCGCGACGATCCCGGCCTGCGTGGGCGGCCGGTGATCGTCGGCGGCGGAGTGGTGCTGGCCGCCAGCTACGAGGCCAAGGCTTACGGCGTGCGCACCGCGATGGGCGGCGCCCAGGCGAGCCGGTTGTGCCCGCAGGCCGTGGTGATCCCGCCTCGGATGGCGGCCTACACCCGGGCCAGCGATGCGGTGTTCGAGGTTTTCCGCGACACCTCGCCACTGGTGGAGGCGATTTCGGTGGACGAGGCGTTTCTCGACGTCGGCGGGCTGCGACGGGTCTCCGGCACGCCGGTCGAGATCGCCGCCCGGCTGCGCAGCGACGTCCGTTCGCGGGTAGGGCTGCCGATCACCGTCGGCATTGCGCGGACCAAGTTCCTCGCCAAGGTGGCCAGCCAGGAAGCCAAACCCGATGGTCTGCTGCTGGTTCCGCCCGGTCGCGAGATTGCCTTCCTGCACCCACTGCCGGTTCGCCGGTTGTGGGGCGTGGGCGCGGTAACCGCCGACAAGCTGCATGCGCACGGCATCGAAACCGTCGCCGACGTCGCCGAACTCAGCGAGTCGATGCTGGCCTCGATGGTGGGCGGAGCGATGGGCGGCCGACTGTATGCGTTGTCGCACAACGTCGATCAGCGTCGAGTCACCACAGGAGTACGCCGGCGCTCGGTCGGAGCTCAGCGCGCGCTTGGTCGCGCGGGCAACACGATGTCGGCGGCCGAGATCGACGCGGTGGTGATCGGCCTGATCGACCGGATCGCGAGCCGAATGCGCGCCGCCGGGCGCACGGGCCGGACAGTCACATTGCGGTTGCGGTTCAACGACTTTGGCCGTGCCACCCGCTCGCACACCTTGCCGTGGGCGACTTCCTCGACGCATGCCCTGCTCGACACCGCGCGGCGGTTGGTTGTGGCCGCCGCGCCGCTGATCGCCGAGCGGGGGCTGACGCTGGTCGGCTTTGCGATTTCCGAGATCGACCGCGACGGCGCCGAGCAGCTCGCGCTGCCGTTCACTACTCGAGCCGAACCGGCCGCCGTCGACGCGGCGGTTGATCAGGTGCGCCGCCGCTACGGCAAGTCCGCGCTCACTCGCGGGGTGCTGGTCGGTCGCGACCCGGGCCTGGAGATGCCGCACCTGCCGGACTAGCTTTGCTGCGCCCAGTCCAGCAGCTTGTCGACCAGCCAGGTGTTGACGATGCGATCGACCGGAACCCCGGCGTCCAGCGCACGCTGGGCGCCGTAGCCGAGGAAGTCGAGTTGGCCCGGCGCGTGGGCGTCGGTGTCGATGCTGAAATCGCAGCCGATCTCCAACGCCAGGTTCAACAGCCGCGTGGGTGGGTCGCGGCGCTCGGGCCGGGAGTTGATCTCCACGGCGGTTCCGTGCTCGCGGCAGGCGGTGAACACGGCTTCGGCGTCGAACGACGACTCCGGCCGGATACCGCGGTTGCCGGCGACCAGCCGGCCCGTGCAGTGGCCGAGGACATCGGCGTCGCCGTCGCTGACGGCGCGAACCATCCGGCGGGTCATCGCCGCAGAATCCATCGACAGCTTGGAATGCACGCTGGCCACCACGATGTCGAGGCGTTCGAGTAACTCCGGCTCCTGATCCAGGCTGCCGTCGTCGAGGATGTCGACTTCTATGCCGGTCAGGATGCGCATCGGCGCAAACCGGTCGCGCAGGCCGTCGATCACGTCGAGTTGCTTGCGCAGTCGCTCCGGCGACAGGCCGTTGGCGATCGTCAAACGCGGCGAATGGTCAGTGAGCGCACAGTATTCGTGGCCCAGCGACGCAGCGGTGGCCATCATCTCCTCGATCGGCGCCGAGCCGTCTGACCAGTTCGAATGCAGATGCAGATCGCCGCGCAGTGCCGCCCGGATTTCGCCGCCACCGAGATCCTCTGCGGCCGAGCGCAATTCGGCTAAAGCGTCGGGTTCACGGCCGGACCAGGCCTGGGCGATCACCTTTGCGGTCTTCGGCCCGATGCCCGGCAGCGACTGCCAGCTGTTGGCCTGGCCGTGCCGTTCACGTTGCGCGTCGTCGAGGCCTTCGACGACATCGGCGGCCTTGCGGTAGGCCATCACCCGCCGGGAGTCTTCGCGAGCTCGGTCTTTGTAGTAGGCGATCTGTCGCAGAGCGGCTACCGGGTCCATCGCTCCAGTGTGCCCTGGCGGCTAGAACTGCCCGGCGATAAACCCGGCGAGCAGCACTGCGAAGCCGCCTACCTCGCCGACGATGAGGGCCAGCATGCCCACTTTGAGCGCCCGGTCCGGGTTGGCGAATTGATTGTCGGTGTCACGCCGCAAGCCGTGGGCGATGTAGGTGAGAATCGCCATGACGAAAAAACCCACCAGCACCATCGCCGCGGTCAGGTTGACCCACACCGGCCAGGCGCTCAAATGGACGAAGGCCGCGACCAGCAGGGTGGCGAACGAGTACAGCAGCGCCGCACGGTGTGCGATGTCGACGTACGGATGCGCGCGGTGATCCTCGGACGTCAGCATCTCGCGGTATTTCCACACACCGAGCACAAGGGCGAGCAGGAAGATCAGGCCGGCAGACAGCAAAGTGATCCGGACGTCGATGCGCAGCGCGTCGCGGCACGAGTCGAAAAGCTGGACTACCGTCGGGCTCATGCGATTTGCGTTCAAAACCTCTCCCCAAAACACCACCTGGGCACAGATGCTTGCCGTCTGGCAGGCCGCCGACGACATCGACGTCTACGAGTCCGGGTGGACCTTCGACCACTTTTACCCGATCTTCAGCGACAGCACCGGACCGTGTCTAGAGGGCTGGACCACGCTGACCGCGCTGGCGCAGGCTACCAAGCGACTGCGACTGGGCACCCTGGTCACCGGGATTCACTACCGGCATCCCGCAGTGCTGGCCAATATGGCTGCCGCACTTGACGTCATCTCCAACGGTCGGCTGGAACTGGGGATCGGTGCGGGATGGAACGAGGAGGAGTCCGGCGCCTACGGCATCGAGTTGGGCAGCATCAAGGATCGCTTCGACCGGTTCGAAGAGGCCTGCGAAGTGCTGGCCAGCCTGCTCAGCAACGAGACCACGAACTTTGACGGCAAGTTCTACCAACTGAAGGACGCCCGCAACGAACCCCAGGGGCCGCAACGTCCGCACCCGCCGATCTGCATCGGCGGCAGCGGCGAAAAGCGAACCCTGCGGATCACCGCCCGCTACGCCCAGCACTGGAACTTCGTCGGCGGACCGCCAGACGTGTTCAAACACAAGCGCGAGGTGCTGGCGTCGCATTGCGCGGACATCGGCCGCGACCCGAAAGAGATCATGACGTCGGCGCACCTACGACTGGAACCCGACCTCGACTACGCGAAGGTCATCGAGGACGCTGCCGCACTGGCCGCCGAGGGGTTGGACTTGGGCATCGTTTACATCCCGCCGCCGCACGACCCGGCCGTACTGGAACCGCTGGCCGAGGCGATCCGCGATTCGGGATTGCTCACCTAAAACTTAGGCGAGCAGGCAGAAAGTTGCGACGAGGTGACAGTTAGCAAACGATCGCCGTTACCAACGGTCGATCGGAGAGTGCAGTTAGACGCCGAAGCGCAGCAGCTCGTCGGCGGTCACCAGACGCTCGAGCTTCGCCGGGAATTCCCGGCTCTTGACCGGGTGGCGGAACCATGACCAGGCGATTCGCCCCACCCGCGAACGGGTCATCGGATTGATATACACAGCGCTAACTCCTGCGGTCGATCAGCTCAACCGAGCCCCACACCCCGCGGCGCCCGTATCGAACCATTAGACAGCCTTTGGCTGGCAAACAGTGTAAGACTCGCCGTTTAATTTATCAAATGTTTCTGATGTGACGAGTGTGACTAGCGCTGCGGAGCCGCCGTAGGCAGGATCGGCGCCGGCAGGGCGGTCTCACCCATCAGGAACCGGTCCACACCCGCGGCCGCAGCACGGCCCTCGGCAATCGCCCACACGATCAGCGACTGGCCCCGACCCGCGTCACCGGCCACGAATACGCCCGGCACCGACGTCTCGAAGTTTGCACCGCGCGCCACATTGCCGCGATCGGTGAACTCGACGCCCAGGTCGGTCAGCAGGCCCTTCTGCTCGGGTCCGACGAACCCCATCGCCAGCAACACCAGATCGGCGTCGAGTTCGAAGTCGCTGCCCTCGGTCTTGACGAACTTGCCGTCCTCCATCGTCACCTCGTGCACCTTGAGTGCAGCGACGCGACCGTCGCGGCCGACGAACTCCTCGGTGTTGACCGAGAAAACCCGCTCGCCGCCCTCTTCGTGCGCCGACGACACCCGGAGCATCATCGCGTAGGTCGGCCACGGTGTGGACGGGGCGCGGGTCTCCGGTGGCCGCGGCATGATCTCGAACTGATGGATGCTCGCCGCACCTTGACGGTGTGCGGTGCCCAGGCAGTCGGCCCCGGTGTCGCCGCCGCCGATGATGACGACCTTCTTGTCCTTGGCGGTGATCGGCGGCTCGCCGTCGGCGCCGAGTACATCGTCGCCCTCCTGCACCCGGTTGCCCCACGGCAGGTACTCCATGGCCTGGTGGATGCCGTCCAGTTCGCGGCCCGGGATCGGCAGATCGCGCCACGCGGTGGCGCCGCCGGCCAGCACGACCGCGTCGAACTCGGACCGCAACTCCTGGGCGGCGACGTCGACGCCGACGTTGACTCCCGCACGGAACTCGGTGCCCTCTGCGCGCATCTGGTCGAGCCGGCGGTCCAGGTGGCGCTTTTCCATCTTGAACTCGGGGATGCCGTAGCGCAGCAACCCGCCGATTCGGTCGGCGCGTTCGAAGACCGTCACCTGGTGTCCGGCCCGGGTCAGTTGCTGCGCGGCGGCCAGACCGGCCGGCCCGGAGCCCACGACCGCCACCTTCTTTCCGGTGTGCTGCTCGGGCGGCAGCGGCACCACCCAGCCTTCGTCGAAGGCGTTGTCGATGATCTCGACTTCGATCTGCTTGATCGTCACCGCATCCTGGTTGATGCCGAGCACGCACGACGACTCGCACGGCGCCGGGCAGAGCCGGCCGGTGAACTCGGGGAAGTTGTTGGTCGCATGCAGCCGTTCGATGGCGTCGCGCCACCGATCGGTGCGAACCAGGTCATTCCATTCCGGAATCAGGTTGCCCAGTGGACAACCGTTGTGACAGAACGGAATCCCGCAGTCCATGCAACGAGTCGCCTGATGCTGCAGCGTTGAGTGCGGGAAGTCTTCGTAGACCTCGTTCCAGTCGCGCAGGCGCAGATCCACCGGCCGTCGTTTTGGCGTTTCGCGGTGGGTGTATTTCAGAAATCCCTTTGGATCAGGCACTGGCGGCCGCCATGATCGCTTCTTCCGGATCGCTGCCGTTGCGCTCGGCTTCAGCCACCGCTTCCAGGACCCGCTTGTAGTCGCGCGGCATCACCTTGGCAAAGCGCTGCTGCTCGCTGCCCCAGTCGGCCAGGATGCGCTGTCCGACAGCGGAATCGGTGGCGTCGATGTGCGCCTGCAGCATTCCATGCAGCCACTCCAGGTCTTGCTCGTCGAGCGCTTCGATCTCCACCATCTCGGAGTTGAGGTTGGATTCCAACGCGTCCTCGGGGTCGTAGACATACGCGATACCGCCGGACATGCCGGCCGCGAAGTTGCGGCCGGTGCTGCCCAGAATCGCCACCCTGCCGCCGGTCATGTATTCGCAGCCGTGATCGCCGACGCCTTCAACCACCGCGTGCGCGCCGGAGTTGCGCACCGCGAACCGTTCACCGACCGCGCCGCGCAGGAATGCGTGGCCGCTGGTGGCGCCGAACAGGATGACGTTGCCGCCGATGATGTTGTCTTCGGCGACGTAGTCGGCCGGCGCGTTGTCGGGCGGCCGGACCACAACCCGGCCCCCGGACAGTCCCTTGCCGACGTAGTCGTTGGCGTCGCCGTACACCCGCAGCGTGATGCCCTGCGGCAGAAACGCGCCGAAGCTGTTTCCGGCCGAGCCTTCGAAGGTGATGTCGATGGTGCCGTCCGGTAGCCCTTGCCCGCCATAGGCTTTGGTGACCTCATGGCCGAGCATGGTGCCGACGGTGCGGTTGACGTTGGCGATCGTGGTGGAGAAGCTGACCGGCTTCTGGGAGTCCAGCGCTTCGCGGCACATCACGATCAGCTGCTGATCCAGCGCCTTGTCCAGACCGTGGTCCTGCTTGGAGCTGTTGTACAGATCCTGGTTCATGAAGGCCGATTCCGGCTCGTGCAGCACCGGCGAGAGATCCAGCTTGTGTGCCTTCCAGTGCGCCCTTGCCAGCGTGGTGTCCAGCGCGCCGACCTGGCCCACCGCCTCGTTGATGGTGCGGAAGCCGAGCTGCGCCATGTACTCGCGGACCTCCTCGGCGATGAACAGGAAGAAGTTCTCCACGAATTCGGGCTTGCCGGTGAACCGCTCGCGCAGCACCGGGTTCTGGGTGGCCACACCGACCGGGCAGGTGTCGAGGTGGCAGACCCGCATCATGATGCAGCCGGACACCACCAGCGGGGCGGTCGCGAAACCGAATTCCTCGGCGCCCAACAGCGCGGCGATCATTACGTCGCGACCGGTCTTGAGCTGGCCGTCGACCTGGACCACGATCCGGTCGCGTAAACCGTTGAGCAGCAACGTCTGCTGGGTCTCGGCCAGACCGAGCTCCCACGGCGCACCGGCGTGCTTCATCGACGTCAGCGGGGTCGCGCCGGTGCCACCGTCGTGGCCGGAGATCAACACCACGTCGGCGTGCGCCTTGGAGACCCCGGCGGCGACGGTGCCGACACCGTTCTCGGACACCAGCTTCACGTGAATCCGGGCCTGCGGGTTGGCGTTCTTGAGATCGTGGATCAGCTGCGCCAGGTCCTCGATCGAGTAGATGTCGTGGTGCGGCGGCGGCGAGATCAGGCCTACACCCGGAGTCGAATGCCGCACCTCGGCGATCCACGGGTAGACCTTTCCGGCCGGAAGCTGGCCGCCCTCACCGGGTTTGGCGCCCTGTGCCATCTTGATCTGGATGTCGGAGCAGTTGCTCAGGTAGTGCGAGGTGACTCCGAAGCGGGCCGAGGCGACCTGCTTGAT
>NZ_JBAPMI010000361.1:0-4895 GCF_049278535.1 Mycobacterium sp.
CCGGCGATGCGCAGCAGGCCGGCATCGAGCGAATCTGGATAGTCGGGGAGATCGTTGGCGGCGGGTTCGGCGTTGGTGGTCGGTACCGCGCGAGAAACCATGGTCACCAGCGTAACGAGTAGGTAGCTAGCTGATCAAATAATATGTCCTGAGGTAGCCTCCGGGTATGACTGTGACCCAGATCGCTTTGACCGGCCTTGATGGCGGCCCGATGTCGCTGGCCGACTTCAACGACCGTGCGGTGCTGGTGGTCAACGTGGCATCGAAATGTGGTTTGACGCCGCAATACGCCGCGCTCGAGCAGCTGGCGCGCGACTACGGCGAGCGCGGGCTCACGGTTCTCGGCGTTCCGTGCAACCAATTCATGGGCCAGGAGCCCGGCACCGCGGAAGAAATCCAGACCTTCTGCTCCACGAACTACGGCGTGACGTTTCCGCTGCTGGCTAAAACCGAGGTCAACGGGCCAGAGCGGCACCCGCTGTACGCCGAGCTGACCAAGACGCCCGACGCGGCCGGCGAGGCCGGGGACGTGCAGTGGAACTTCGAGAAGTTTCTGATCGCGCCGGGCGGCGAGGTGGTCCACCGATTCCGTCCGCAAACCGTGCCCGACGCCCCGGAGGTGATCGCGGCCGTCGAGGCCGTGCTCCCGAATTAGCTGGTAGCCGCGCATAACTGACGCTTGCTGTCCGCATGTATGTCACCATCTGGACACCTGGCATCGTCAAACTTGTGTTGTGTCTGGGAAGTTGATCGTTTCGGTCTCCGGGATCTGCGAACGCGCATTGGGCGACGTCGCTGAGTTCTGCGAAAAGATGGATGCCCGGTCGGTTCCGGTGTCGTTGCTGGTCGCCCCGCGGTTGAAGGGCGGCTACCGGCTGGACCAGGACCCGCTCACTGTCGAATGGCTGGCAGGCCGACGAGCCGCCGGTGACGCGATCTTGCTGAACGGATACGACGACGCGGCAACCAAGAAGCGCCGCGGTGAGTTCGCGACGCTGCCTGCGCACGAGGCGAATCTGCGTTTGATGGCCGCCGACCGGGTGCTCGAACACCTCGGACTGCGTACCCGGCTCTTCGCGCCGCCGCGTTGGACCGCGTCGCCAGGAACCGTTATTGCATTGCCGCGCAACGGGTTTCGACTTCTCGCCGATCTGCACGAGATCAACGACCTGGTCCGGCACACATCGGTGCGGGCACGGGTACTGGGCATCGGCGAGGGCTTCCTGTCCGAGCCGTGGTGGTGCCGGATGCTGGTGCTGTCGGCCGAGCGGGTGGCGCGCCGCGACGGCATCGTCCGGGTCGCGGTCGCGGCCAGTCATCTGCGTAAGCCCGGGCCGCTGCAGGCGATGCTGGACGCCGTGGATCTGGGCCTGCTACATGGATGCGAACCCACGGTGTACCACTGGCGGGCCGATCAGGCGATTCTCAACGCAGCCTGACCCATCGGGTCGCTACTGTTTAGCGCCATGAGCGATACCCAAGCTGATGTGATCATCGTCGGGGCGGGCCTGGCCGGCCTGGTTGCCGCCTGCGAGGTGGTGGATCGCGGCAAGCGGGTGCTGATCGTCGACCAGGAGAACAGCGCCAACCTCGGTGGGCAAGCGTTCTGGTCGTTCGGCGGCTTGTTCTTTGTCGACAGCCCCGAGCAGCGCCGGCTGGGTGTCCACGACAGTCACGAACTCGCTCTGCAGGATTGGCTCGGCACCGCCGCGTTCGACCGACAGGAAGACTACTGGCCGAGGCAATGGGCACATGCCTACGTCGATTTCGCGGCAGGGGAGAAGCGCAGCTGGCTGCGCGCCAGGGGCTTGAAGATCTTCCCGCTGGTCGGCTGGGCCGAGCGCGGCGGCTACGGCGCGGTGGGGCACGGCAACTCGGTGCCTCGCTTCCACATCACCTGGGGAACCGGGCCGGCCATCGTCGAGATCTTCGCCCGGCGGCTGGTCGACCATCCGAACGTGCGGTTCGCCCACCGTCATCAGGTCGACGAGCTGATCGTCGAGGGCGAGGCGGTGACCGGGATCCGGGGCACGGTGCTGGAACCGTCATCCGAAGCTCGCGGCGTCAAGTCGTCGCGAAATGCCATCGGGGAGTTCGAGTTCCGCGCTCAGGCTGTGATCGTCACCAGCGGAGGTATCGGTGGCAACCATGAACTGGTGCGGGCGAACTGGCCGACGCGGATGGGCCGGGTCCCCGAGCAGATGCTGGCCGGGGTGCCCGCCCATGTCGACGGCCGGATGATCGCGATCACCGAGAAGACCGGGGCGCGGGTGATCAACCGGGACCGGATGTGGCACTACACCGAGGGCATCACCAACTACGACCCGATCTGGCCGCTGCACGGCATCCGGATCATCCCGGGGCCGTCGTCGCTGTGGCTGGACGCCACGGGCAAGCGCCTGCCGGTCCCGCTCTACCCGGGCTTCGACACTCTGGGAACGCTGGAGTACATCGCGAAGTCGGGCTACGACTACACCTGGTTTGTGTTGAACGCCAAAATCATTGGCAAGGAGTTCGGGCTATCTGGTCAGGAGCAGAACCCCGACCTGACCAGCCGCAGCGTGCGCCAACTACTGGTGTCGCGGGCTGGATCGGGTGCGCCAGGGCCGGTGCAGGCATTCCTCGATCGGGGCATAGATTTCGTCAGCGCGAACTCGTTGCGCGAGTTGGTCGAGTCGATGAACAAACTTCCCGATGTTGCGCCGCTGGACTATGCGACGGTCGCCGACGAGGTCACCGCGCGAGATCGCGAGGTGGCCAACAACTTCACCAAGGACGGGCAGATCACCGCAATCCGGGCTGCCCGCGGCTTCCTCGGCGACCGGCTGGGCCGAGTCGTTGCCCCGCACCGCTTGGCCGATCCCAAGGCCGGGCCGTTCATCGCGGTCAAGCTGCACATCCTGACCCGAAAGACGTTGGGTGGGTTGGAAACCGACCTGGACTCGCGTGTGCTCAAGGACGGCGGGACCCCGCTCGACGGGCTGTACGCCGCCGGCGAGGTGGCCGGCTTCGGCGGCGGCGGGGTGCACGGCTACCGGGCGCTGGAGGGAACGTTTCTCGGCGGGTGCATCTTCTCCGCTCGCGCCGCGGGCCGCGGAGCGGTCAACGACATCGGCTAGAAGGTGACCGAGCTTTCCTCGGGGAGCACCTGGAAGTCGGCGTGGGTCATTTCGGTGAGCCGGCCGTAATAGATGCCGCGCGCATCCGGGGCGATGATGCCCTGGTGGATCGGCACCGCCCGGGCCGGCGCCACGGCCCGCAGGTAGTCGACGGCTTCGGAGATCTTCATCCACGGCGCGGCCGCCGGCGTGGCCAATACATCGATCGGCTCGTCGGGAACGAACAGCGCATCGCCGGGATGCATGAAGCGCGCGGGGTGTTCGCCGTCGCCGATGAGGTACGAAATGTTGTCGATCACCGGAATTTCCGGATGGATAACGGCATGGCGGCCACCGATGGCGCGGACGGTCAGCTCGCCGACCGACAGCTCGTCGCCGACATGCACCGCTTGGCACGGAACCGAGAGCTGCTCGGTGGTCTGCGGGTCGGCATACACCGCCGCACCCGGGTTGGCGTCGAGTAGCGCGGGCAGCCGCTGCTGATCCACGTGATCGGGGTGCTGATGGGTGATCACAATCGCCGAGAGACCGGTGATGCCCTCGAAGCCGTGCGAGAAGGTTCCCGGGTCGAACAGCAGCGTGGTGTGGCCGAAGTCGGCGAGAACGCAGGAATGACCGAAATGCGTGAGTTGCATGTCTACGATTGTGCGCTCATGGGGTGCACCGCATGCGCCTAGTGATGGCGGCAGCGTTGACCGCGGGCTGTCTAGCGGCGACATGCGTATCGGGCATCGCCGTCGCCGACCCCGAGACCTGCCCTCCGACGTGCGACCAGATTCCCGACACCGCGTGGATATCCCCGTCCGCGATGCCGCTCAACTCGACCTATCACTGGCCGGCCCCGGCTGGGTCCGCGGTGTCGATGACCGGGACGGTGACGCCGCGATTCCGATTCGAGGAGGTCTGCGCGACTCCCGCATTCCCGCAGGACACCCGCAACTCCGCGGTCTCAGGCAGGGTGACGGTGGACAACCCTCAGGGTCAGTGGCAGTTGCGGGCCCAAGTGGTGCACTGGCGTGGGGACACCGCGCGCGGCGGACAAAATGCGTCGTCGGTGGTCGACATCGCGGCGGCGGCACTGCGCGGCTGCCAACTGGGAGCCGCGGCCGAGTCGCCGTCGATCACCGTCGACGAGCCGAATCGGCTGTCGGCGGTGATCAGCGGACCGGTGCTGATGCATACCTACCTGGTCGCGCGCCCGGAAAACAGCACGATCAGCGAGCTGACGCTCTGGGCGTCCGATCCTGTCCAGCTGCCGTGGCCGATCATCTCCGACGCCCAGGTGCTGGACGCGATGGCCGCGCCGTTGTGCGCGGCATACCTCGGCTCGTGCTAGCACGACGAGCGCGGGGCCGACCGGTAGAGTTGGCGCCGAGCAGCCAAAACGGCAGGAGGAGTGCGGGTGGCCCGGGTGATTGTGCACGTAATGCCCAAGGGTGAGATTCTCGACCCGCAGGGCCAGGCGATCGTCGGCGCATTGGGCCGGCTCGGACATGCCGGAATCTCAAATGTGCGGCAGGGCAAGCGGTTTGAGCTCGAGGTGGACGACAGTGTCGACGACTCGGCGCTGGCCGAGATTGCCGAGTCGCTGCTGGCCAATACCGTGATCGAAGACTGGACCGTCAGCCGAGAAGTGCAGTGACGACGCGGATCGGCGTCATCACTTTCCCCGGAACGCTCGATGATGTGGACGCCGCGCGCGCGGTGCGCGCCGTCGGGGCTGAGGCGGTCAGCCTGTGGCACGCCGACGCCGACCTCAAGGGCGTCGAGGCGGTG
>NZ_JBAPMI010000362.1:0-10499 GCF_049278535.1 Mycobacterium sp.
GGGCGGCGGCGACTGCGCGCGGTGCCGGCCGGTCCGGGGTCGTTCAGGCGGCACACGATGTGGCGGACGACGGCGCCGGGATTGCGGCGGTTGGTGTTCACCCGGATCGTGGCGACCTTTCGGTAGAGCGGAACTCGCTGATCCATCAGCGCGCGAAACTTCTCGGCACGGTCCGGTCCGGCCAGCAGCGGCCGGACGGTGTTGCCGCCGGTCCGCCGAACCCCTTCGGCCGCACTGATTTCCAAGTAGATGACAGTGTGTCCGGCCAGTGCGGCGCGCACACCTGGAGTGGTCACGGCACCGCCGCCCAGCGACAGGATGCCGTCGTGCTCGGCCAGCGCCGACCGGATCACCTCTTCTTCGATGCGACGGAACTCTTGTTCCCCGTCGGTGGCGAAAATGTCGGCGATGGCACGTCCGGTCCGCTCCTCGATGGCCGCGTCGGTGTCGAGCATGCTGACGTCGAGGGCCTTGGCCAGCCGTCGTCCGATTGTGGACTTACCCGATCCCGGCAGTCCCACCAATACGGCTTTGGGTGCCATCAGGGTTACCCGGACGCCCGAACTTCGGTGACCGGTTCCCGCTCGGCAACCGACCGCCGGTAGGCCTCGATGTTGCGCCGGGTCTCGGTCAGCGAGTCGCCACCGAACTTCTCCAGTGCGGCGCGAGCCAGCACCAGCGCCACCATCGTCTCGACCACCACGCCGGCGGCCGGCACCGCGCAGACATCCGAACGCTGATTGATCGCGACGGCCTCGTCGCCGGTCGTCATGTCCACGGTGGCCAGCGCGCGCGGCACGGTGGAAATCGGCTTCATCGCGGCGCGTACCCGCAGCGGCTCGCCGTTGGTCATGCCGCCTTCCAGGCCGCCGGCCCGGTTGGTCGAGCGCACGATGCCGTCAGGACCCGGGTACATCTCGTCGTGGGCGCGGCTGCCACGCCGGCGCGCGGTGGCAAACCCGTCCCCGATTTCCACGCCCTTGATCGCCTGGATGCCCATTACGGCGGCGGCGAGTTGGCTGTCCAGCCGGTTGTCGCCGCTGATGAAAGAGCCCAGCCCGACCGGCAATCCGACCGCGACGGCTTCCACAACGCCGCCCAGAGTGTCGCCGTCCTTCTTGGCGGCTTCAATCTCGGCGATCATCGACTCTTCGGCCGCCTTGTCGAATGCCCGCACGCCGCTGGCGTCGATCGCCGCGAGGTCACCGGGCTGCGGCGGCGGACCCTCGTACGGCGCCGAGTCGCCGATCGAGATGACGTGGGACAGCACCTCGACGCCGAGGGCTTGCCGCAGGAACTGCCGGGCGACGGTGCCGGCCGCCACTCGGGCAGCGGTCTCGCGGGCGCTGGCCCGCTCGAGTACCGGGCGGGCGTCGTCGAACTCGTACTTGAGCATGCCCGCGTAGTCGGCATGGCCGGGACGGGGCCGGGTCAACGGCGCGTTGCGTGCCACCTCCAGCTCCGCGGCGTCAACCGGGTCCGGAGCCATCACGGTTTCCCACTTCGGCCATTCGGTGTTGCCGATCTCGATGGCGATCGGCCCGCCCAGTGTGACGCCGTGGCGCACCCCGGCCAGCACGGTGACCTGGTCGCGCTCGAACTTCATCCGGGCACCACGGCCGTAGCCGAGGCGACGACGGGCGAGCTGGTCGGCGATGTCGTCGGAGGTGACGGTCAGCCCGGCGACCATGCCTTCGACCACGGCCACCAACGCTCGGCCGTGGGATTCACCAGCAGTAGTCCAACGCAACACGAGTCCCATCTTCCCACGACGGATAGGTAGTCGCCTAAAGCGTCAGGCGCGGCTCCCGGCCAGACGACGGGTGCCGCGGAGTCCGGTCCGATCCGATCGCACAGGAAACATTAACGATGGTCTGCGATTAACTTACTCCGCAGTAGGGTACGCCGATCTGTGACCACAGTCACGGCAGCTCACATGGGCTCACGACGGAAGGCAGGCCCCTTGACAACGCCCCTACGAAGCTTGAAGCGTTGGGCAAAGTCGCCGGCGAAAGACGTGGATTCCGCATCGGGATCGTGGGTGAACATGGTCCGCGGGCTGGCTACCCGCGCGACAACACCGCTCCTGCCCGACGACTACCTGTCGTTGCTCAACCCGCTCTGGTCGGCGCGCGAACTGCGTGGCGAGATCGTCGCGGTCAAACCGGAGACCGAGGACACGGCCACCGTCGTCATCCGGCCGGGGTGGGGCTTCTCCGGCGACTACCGCCCCGGGCAATACGTCGGTATCGGCTTGCGTGTCGACGGCAAATGGCACTGGCGGTCCTACTCGTTGACTTCTGTGCCCGAGCGCGGCGAGCACGAGATCTCGATCACGGTGAAAGCCACTCCGGAGGGTTTTCTGTCCGCCCACCTGGTCAACGGCGTCGAACCCGGCACCATCATTCGCCTGCAGTCGGCCAAAGGTGACTTTGCGCTACCCAACCCGCCGCCGGATCAGCTTCTGTTCATCACGGCCGGCAGCGGCATCACACCGATCATGGGCATGCTGCGATCGTTGCGAACGCGCGGGCAGTTCCCGGACATCGTGCACCTGCACACCGCGCCGTCGAAGGATGCCGTGATCTTCTACGACGAATTGCGTGACATCGAGAAGGAGCAGCGCGGCTACCGGCTGCATCTGCAACTCACCGAGACAGATGGCAAGGTCGATTTCAACGAACTCGACGACATCGTCGCCGATTGGCGGGATCGTTCGGCGTGGGCGTGCGGCCCCTCGGCAATGCTCGACGCCGTCGAGCAGGTGTGGCAGGACAATGACATTGACGACGCACTGCATATGGAACGGTTCAACATCGCCGCCACCGACAAGGGCGGTGAAGGCGGCACCGTGAGATTTGCGATCTCCGACAAAGAGATTGAGATCGACGGCGCGACATCCATTATGGAAGCCGGCGAGAAGCTGGGAATCCAGATGCCGTTCGGCTGCCGAATGGGGATCTGCCAGACCTGCGTGCTGCCGTTGGAGGACGGCCACATTCGCGACGTTCGGTCCGGCCAGGAGCACGGGGCCGGCGATCGAATACAGACATGCATTTCAACCGCATCCGGTAACTGCACCATCAAGGTTTGACAGGAGACCAGCACCGATGGCTATCACCGATATCAAGGCTTACGCACATCTGAGTCCTCAGGACGTCGAAGATCTGGCGGCCGAACTGGACGCGATCCGGGCCGACGTCGAGGAGTCGCGCGGCGAACGCGACGCGCGATACATCCGCCGCGCCATCCAACTGCAGCGCGGGCTCGCGGCGTTCGGCCGCCTGGCGCTGTTCGCCAGCAGCAGCAGGATCGCCCGCCTGGCCGGTATCACCACCCTGGCTTCGGCCAAGATCATCGAGAATATGGAACTGGGCCACAACATCATTCACGGTCAGTGGGACTGGATGAACGATCCCGAAGTCCACTCCACCGAATGGGAATGGGACACCGCCTGCCCGTCATCGCAGTGGAAACACTCGCATAATTTCGTGCATCACAAGTACACCAACGTCGTCGGACTGGACAGCGACGTGGGCTACGGCATCATGCGCGTCACGCGTGACGAGCCGTGGGCGCCGTGGATGATCGGCAACCCGATCTACAACCTGCTGCTGGGCACGCTCTTCCAGTGGGGTGTCGCGCTACACCACATCGAGTCGGCAAAGATCCGCAAGAAAGAAAAGACCTGGGCCGAGGCGAGAAAAGACTTGCGCATCATGGGTAAGAAGATGGGTAAGCAGGCCAGCAAGGACTATCTCGTCTACCCCGCCCTGTCCGGGACCAATTGGAAGCACACGCTCAAAGCCAACGCCATCGCCAACCTCATTCGTAATTACTGGGCCTATATGGTCATTTTCTGCGGCCACTTCCCCGACGGCGCAGAGAAATTCACCAAGGAAGCCTTCGAAGAGGAAACTCGCGGCGAGTGGTATCTGCGTCAGATGCTGGGCTCGGCCAACTTCAACGCCGGCCCGATCATGGCGTTCATGAGTGGGAACTTGTGCTACCAGATCGAGCATCACCTGTTCCCCGACCTACCGAGCAACCGGTACGCCGAGATCAGTGTCCGGGTACGCGAGGTGTGCGAAAAGTACGACCTGCCTTACACAACCGGGCCGCTGCTGCGCCAGTACTGGCAATCCTTCTGGACCATCCTCAAACTCGCGCTGCCGAACGACTGGCTACGTCGTACGTGCGACGATGCGCCGGAAACCCACTCCGAGAGGAAGTTTCCCGACGAGGAGCCGCGCGAAATCGGTGGGAAGCGTTATGGATTGCGTACCGCGCTGAAAGGCCGCAGCTCCGCCGCGGCCTGACACAGCTCAGCTTTCGCGGTGCGACGAGCGCAGCGCGGTGTACTGCCAGATGCCCAGCACCAGCATGACCGCTGCTGCGTCGCCCAGCGCCCAGTTGCCCGCGGCGCTCAGCCCCAGCCAGTCGAACCACGCCGCCGCCGCGGTAACCGGTGCCAGCAGGAAATTCGTCGCCACGAATCCGGCCACCAGCCCACGTGTCGGGCGCATCCGGTTCACGACTAGCAGCAGGACCGGCCCCAACACGGCGAAGGCCAACCCGACGTCGAGTAGCACCGCGCGCGGCGCATGCCACGAGTCCCCCAGCGGTCGGCTCAGTGCGGCGACGACGGCGCCCGCGGCGGTCCAGAAGGTGAGGTCGGCGCGAAGGGATCGCCGGCGTGATGTATCGGTCGCGGGTGAAATCGTTGTGCTTGTCATAGCCCTATCGTCCGGCCGGACCCGCTGCCGACTCCAGTAACGGCACTGCCAGACGCTGCCAATTCCGGGTTTACGGCAGCTGGATCACCGCCAACGCCACAGCAGAGGCCGCGCACATCGACGGGCCGTGCGGCACCGTCACCGCCGACCAGCCCCACCGCGCCACGATGCCGATCACGGCCGTCAGCACCGGCGCCCCGATCGCCGCGAGCAACCACGCGTCGACGCCGAAACATCCGTTCAGCGCGCCCAGCCCGAGCGCGAGCTTCACATCCCCGGCGCCCATCGCGGCGGGCGACACCAGGTGCACCAGCAGGTAGACCACGCTCAGCGCTGCGGCACCCAATAAGGCGGCCGCACCGCGGCCCGACTCGAACGCGACGAGCACGATCGCAGCGAATCCCGGGAGGGTGAGCCAGTTGGGCAATCGGCGTTGGCGAACGTCGTAGGCAGCGAGCACGGCCATCCACAACAGCCCAACCGCGATCCGCATGCGCGGCACGCTAATCCAGAGCGGCCGCCATCGCCGCTCGGGGCGCGGGCAGCCCTGTGAATTGTTCGACCTGCGCGAAGGCCTGATGCAACAGCATCTGCAGCCCACTGATCACCCGACCGCCCGCGGCGCTCACCGCCGAGGCCAGCGGCGTCGGCCAGGGGTCGTAGATCGCATCCAGCAGCACCGGCGCGCCGGCGAAGAACTCCGCGTAATGCGACGCGACGTCAGCGGGCAGGGTGTTGACCAATACTCCGGCGGCGGCGATCGCATCGGTGACCGCGCCGCCGTTGAGGTCGCAGAACCGACCCGCGACGCCGACCCGATCAGCCAGCTCGACCAGCCCGGCGGCCTTGTCCGGATTGCGTGCGACAACAGTGATCTCGGTAACGCCCAGTTCGGCCAGGGCAACAATCGCCGCCGGGGCGGTGCCACCGGAGCCGGCGACCACCGCCCCGCCGGTTGCGGCGCCCAGTACACCCGTGACGCCGTCGATGTCAGTGTTGTCGGCCCGCCACCCATTCGGTGTTCGCAGCAATGTGTTGGCCGCACCGACCAGCTCGGCCCGTTCGGTGCGCTCGTCGGCGAACCGCAGCGCAGCGAACTTGCCGGGCATCGTCACCGACAGGCCAACCCATTCCTGGCCCAATTCGCTTACCAGGCTTGGTAATTCCTCAGCACCGCATTCGATGCGCTCGTAGGTCCAGCCATCCAGGCCCAGCGCTCGGTAGGCGGCCATGTGCAGTTGCGGCGAGCGCGAATGTGCGATCGGCGAACCGAGCACCGCCGCCTTTTTACCGCGCGCTGTCGAGGACACCGTTGTGCTTGGCCAACTCGATGTTCGCCAGATGCTGTTGATAGTCGCGGGTGAACAACGTCGTGCCCTGAGGGTCGATGGTGACGAAATACAGCCAGTCGCCGTCATCTGGATGTTCGGCCGCCTTGAGCGCATCGGTGCTCGGCGAACAGATCGGCGTCGCGGGCAATCCGTCGGCGGCGTAGGTATTCCATGGCGTGGTGTTGCCGCGATCGCCGTCGGTGGTGGCAACCTCGCGGCGATCCAGCGGATAGTTCACCGTCGAGTCGAACTCCAACTTGCGGTGCTCAGCCAGCCGGTTGTAGATGACCCGAGCCACCTTCGCGAAGTCCTGCGGCTTGGCCTCCCGCTGCACCAGCGAGGCGACCACCAGGATGTTGTACGGCGACATGTTCATCGCGGTGGCGGTATCCAGCAGGCCCGAATTCGCGTACTGCTGCGCGCTGGAGCTGATCAGTGACTCCAGGATTTCCTGCGGAGACGAGGACGGGTTGACGTTCCAGGTGCCCGGCCCGATCAAGCCCTCGATCCGGCGGTGATCGTCGCCCATCGCGGTGGCCGACGCGACGGCCCACGGCGGCACCGAAAGCGAAGCCAGCGGGGTCTTTTCGGCCGCGATGCGCAAATCGTCGACCGAGACGCAGTGCTTGTCGCCATTCAGCTCGACGCAACTGGCCTTCGCGATCATGCTGAAGATGCCCGGTGTGGTGTCGTTGGTCTTGACGTCCGAGGTGTCATCGAGCTGCTCGCCCTCGGGGAGGACCAGCTTGCCCACCCGGCTCCCGGGATCGGCGAGCGCCTTGACTGCCGCGGCCGCCGGAAGCTCGGTGCGCAGCCGGTAATAACCGGGCTGAATGGCCGAAATCGCCTGGTTGCCTTGCGCAGCCTCGAGGAACACTTTGACGGTTCGGACGACGTCCTTTTTGTGCAGCGTCTCGCCGATCGCCGTGGTCGAGTCCCCGGAGTGCACCTGGACCACCAGGTCCTGTTTACCGTCACCGGCGAAATCGTTCTGCGGACTGAAGGTGTGCCACATCTTTGAGCCGACGAACACCGCCGCCACCACCACGCCGATGAACAGGCTCAGCAGGATTCCGCGGGTGGTGCGCCGTCGACGACTTTCCCGCTCGGCGCGGAGACGATCGGCACGAGAACGGGCTCGACGATGCGATCCGACCGCGACGGGCCGAGCGCGCTCCCGGCTGTCAGACACCGTTGACCTCCCCGGGCAACATCGCACGGCGTTCGTCGAGCCAACCCTGCAGTATCGCGACTGCCGCCGCCTGGTCGATGACCCTACGCTGGCCTTTGGCCTTCACCCCGGCCTGGCGCAGCGAGCGCTGCGCGCTGACGGTGGTCAACCGCTCGTCGGCCAGCCGCACCGGTATCGGCTCGATCCGGCTGGCCAGCACCTCGGCCAGTTCGATCGCGTCACGCGCGGACGGACCGGTGCGGTCCGCCAGCGTTCGGGGTAGTCCGACCACAACCTCGACCGCGTGCAACTCGGCGACCAGCTCGACCAGCCGCCGCACATGCTTGGCAGAGCGGTCGCGGCGGACAGTTTCCACCGGCGTGGCCAAGATGCCGTCGGGGTCGGAGCTCGCAACGCCGATACGCACGCTGCCCACATCGATACCGAGGCGCCGCCCAGCTCCGGGATCGTCGCTGCCGGGCCGGTCCGGCAAGCGATGCGAGGAGTCCACTCAGCTGACCCTTGCTATCTCTGCGCGCACCGCATCGAGCGCCGCATCGATGCCCGAGGAATCCTTCCCCGACCCCTGCGCGAGATCGGCCTTCCCACCGCCACGACCGTCGACCGCTGCCGCGAGTTGCTTGACCAATTCGCTGGCCCGGATGCCGAGATCCTGGGCTGCGGTGTTGGCGGCGACGGCGTAAGGCACGCTGTCCCCTTCGCCCTCCGCGATCAGAGCGACCACGGCCGGGTCGCTGCCGAGTTTCCCGCGGATGTCGCCGACCAGCGAGCGCAAATCGGCGGCCGTCATGCCGGCCGACATCCGTTGTGCCACCAGACGGACGTTACCGATGTGCTGCGCCCCCGCGGCAGCGTTTGCGGCAGCCGCCCGAGCGTTGGCCAGCCGGTTGCGTTCGATTTCCTTCTCCGCGGCCTTCAGGCGCTCCACCAGGTTCGCCACCCGGGCCGGCACCTCGTCCGACGGCACCTTCAGCGACGAAGCCAGTCCGGCCATCAGCGCGCGCTCTTTGGCCAAATGCTTGAACGACTCCAGACCGACGTAGGCCTCGACCCGGCGCACACCGGAGCCCACCGATGACTCGCCGAGAATGGTCACCGGCCCGATCTGCGCCGAGTTGTGCACATGGGTTCCACCGCATAGCTCCAGCGAGAACGGCCCACCGATCTCGACCACACGCACCTCGTCCGGGTAGGCCTCGCCGAACATCGCCATCGCGCCCATTGCTTTGGCCTTTTCCAGCTGCTCGAGGAAGGTGTGCACCTCGTAGTCGGCCTGCACCGCCTCGTTGGTGACTTCCTCGACCTGGCTGAGCTGCTCAGCGCTCAGCGCGCCCTGTCGGTTGAAGTCGAATCGTAGATAGCCTGGGCGGTTCAGCGAGCCGGCCTGAACAGCGTTGGGGCCCAACACTTGCCGAAGGGCGGCGTGCACCATATGGGTCCCCGAGTGCCCTTGGGTCGCACCCTTGCGCCAGTCGGGATCCACGGCCGCGACGACGGTGTCGCCCTCGACGAACTCGCCGGACTCCACGTTGACGCGGTGCACCCACAGGGTTTTGGCGATCTTCTGCACATCGGTGACCGCGGCCTTGGCGGTCGCGCTGGAGCCGGTGCCACTGATGTTGCCGGCGTCGGCGACCTGACCACCCGACTCGGCGTACAGCGGCGTGCGGTCCAGCACGAGTTCAACGCGCTCGGCGCCCGCCGACTCTTCGGTACCGTGGGCCACCACCGGCACCCGCTTGCCATCCACGAAGATGCCGAGAATCCGTGCTTGCGAAGTCAATTCGTCGAATCCGGTGAATTCGGTCGGCCCGGCGTCGACCAGTTCGCGATACGCAGTCAGGTCGGCGTGCGCGTGCTTGCGCGCGGCGGCATCGGCTTTCGCCCGGCGACGCTGTTCGGCCATCAGCTCGCGGAACCCGAGCTCGTCGACTTGCAGGTCCGCTTCGGCGGCCATCTCGAGGGTGAGCTCGATCGGGAATCCGTAGGTGTCGTGCAGCGTGAAGGCGTCCGAGCCGGACAGCACGGTCGCCCCGGATGCCTTGGTCGCGCCGGCCACCTCCTCGAACAGTCGTGAACCCGATTGCAGGGTGCGGTTGAACGCTGTCTCCTCGGCGACCGCGATGCGGTTGATCCGGTCGAAGTCGGTGACCAGTTCCGGGTACGACGGACCCATCGCGTCGCGGACAGTGGCCATCAGTTCGCCCACGATCGGGCCGTCGATGTCGAGCAGCTTGGCCGAGCGGATCACCCGCCGGAGCAGTCGTCGCAGCACGTATCCTCGGCCGTCGTTGCCCGGACCGACGCCGTCGCCGATCAGGATGGCTGCGGTGCGACTGTGGTCGGCGATGATCCGGTAGCGCACGTCGTCGTGGTGGTTGCCGACGTCATACCCGCGTGGTGCGCGCCGGGCCACCACGTCGATAACCGGACGCAGCAGGTCGGTTTCGTAGACGTTGGACACGCCCTGCAGCAGGAACGCGACCCGCTCGACGCCCATGCCGGTGTCGATGTTCTTGCGCGGCAACGGACCCAGGATCTCGAAGTCGGTTTTGCTGGTTCCCTCACCGCGTTCGTTCTGCATGAACACGAGGTTCCAGATCTCGATGTAGCGGTCCTCGTTGGCTTCTGGGCCGCCGTCGACACCGAACTCCGGTCCGCGGTCGTAGTAGATCTCCGAGGACGGGCCGCACGGCCCGGGAATGCCCATCGACCAATAGTTGTCGGCCATGCCGCGGCGCTGGATTCGCTCGACCGGCAGGTCCGCGATCTCCCGCCACAACCGCACAGCTTCGTCGTCGTCGAAATATACTGTGGCCCAGATCTTTTCCGGATCAAGCCCATAGCCGCCGTCGGCGACTTTGTTGGTCAGCAATGTCCAGGCCAGCTCGATGGCCTCGCGTTTGAAATAGTCGCCGAATGAGAAATTGCCGGCCATCTGGAAAAAGGTGTTGTGCCGGGTGGTGATCCCGACTTCGTCGATGTCCGGCGTGCGAATACATTTCTGAATGCTGGTGGCGGTCGGATACGGCGGGGTGCGCTGGCCGAGGAAGAACGGCACGAACTGCACCATGCCGGCGTTGACGAACAGCAGGTTCGGGTCGTCGATGGCCGGCAGCGGTGCGCTGGGCACCACGGTGTGTCCGTTCGCCTCGAAAAACGCCAGGAACCGTCGCTTGACCTCCGCGGTCCTCATCAGCGGTAGCTACCTTCCTCCATATCAAGATCAATGTCCTCGCC
>NZ_JBAPMI010000363.1:0-1755 GCF_049278535.1 Mycobacterium sp.
GTTCGCCGCTGGCTCTCGCGGTGTGGCGAGCCAGCTCGGCAGCGGCCTCGTCGAGCCGACCGGTCGCCGCGAATAGACTGATGCGCTGAAGGGCGGCGACCATGTGGGCAGGGGTCTCGATGCCGCAGCTCATCGCATGCTCTAGATCGTCGAGGCGCGCAATGGCACGCGCGGGGTAGCCCTCTTCTCCCTCGGCGAATGCCAAGGTGGTCTCTGTCAGGATCTGGCACTCGAGATCGTCTGTGGCCGCTGCCGCCGCCGCCGCTTTGGCGAGCGTTTCCCGATCCCGGTCTTGCCCGCTAGTGAAGAGAGTGTAAGTCAGCCACGCGAGGTGTCGAGCACGGGTGAGGTCAGTTACGAGCGACGATTCGAGCGCGCGGCGATGCTCCTCGACTCGCTGTTGCGGTGTTTCGTTAGTCACCGCTATCAGTCGAAGGCGGATCTCGGCTTCTTCTTCCGGCGACACTGCGGCCGCCAGGGTCGCCGCGGCCAATTCCTTGCCCTCTTCGTAACGCGCAGCGCGGTTGAGCAGATCAACCGTTTGGGCAGCAAATGGGCCGCGCTGAGGATCTCGGGCGGGAAGCAGTTCGAGCGCGCGCTTGCTCAAGTTCGCAGCCGCGCTTGCATCGCTGCGGGCAACCGACTGGGCGGCTTGGCGCAGCGCATCGATCGCCTCCTGGTCTCCGGGCTCGGCGCTGCGCGCCAACTGGGTGGCCACCTCGGCCGGGGCCGCGCCCAAACTCAGCATGACCGACGCCGATTGGCGCTCCATCGCCCGCCGCAGGGACTGCGGCAGCGACTGTCGGGTGGCCTCGCGCAGCAAGTCGTGCCGAAACCTCAGCCGCTCACCGTCGTCAACGAGCAGTTGCACGCGCACCGCCTCCTCGAGCGCCGACAGCAACGAGACTGGCCGGCGCTCCAGCATCGCGGCCAACAGCTCGGCCGAAAACCGGTCCGGCAGTACTGCGGCCACCCGCACCACCTCCGAAGCAGTATCCGAGAGCAGGTCGAGCCGCTGCTGCATACCGACGCCCAGACGCCGCGGCAACGCATGTCCGGTGGCCACCGCCCGCCCGCCGCTGACGTTCAGTCGACCTTCCTCGCCCAACCCCCCGACGAGCTCGCTGACCAGAAACGGATTGCCGTGCGCCTTGGCGGCCAGACTGAGCAGCGACACGTCGGCTTTCGCCCGTACGGCGTCTTGGACCATGTCGGTGACCGCATCCGGTGTCATGGCCGCCAGTCGCACGAATGTGGCATTCGCGCGTTGCAGCACCGACAACGTCTCTTGCACCGCCGGGCCGCCGGCCCCGGTACGGGCAGTTAATACCCACAACACCGCCACATCTGGGCGCGCGGTGGCCAGCGACCGCAACGCCAACAGCGTGCCGTTATCGGCCCAGTGAATATCCTCCAACACAATCACCAGCGGGGTCTGTGCGGCCGCGGCATGAATCGCGTCGGCCAAATCGTGCACCACCCAGTAGCGCAGATCCGCCGAACCACCTAGTTGGCGCAACGCCTCGGCGTTGCCAACCGGGGGATCGGCGTTCAAAGTGGCCATGAACAGTGAGAAAAACGGCACCGTCTGCTGATACTCGAACGCCTCCCCGAACAAGGTGCGCACTCCGGATTTGTCGGCCAGCGCCAACACCTCGGTGAGCAACCGGCTCTTCCCGATACCGGGCGGCCCTTCTATGACCAGCACGCCCCCGTGGCCCTGGCCCACCGCGGTCACCAGTGCGCCGATCAGTT
>NZ_JBAPMI010000364.1:0-3796 GCF_049278535.1 Mycobacterium sp.
GCCTTCGAGCGTGACGACCCGCGCGGTGGCGAGGCTGACCTGATTCTGGCCAAGCACCGTAACGGCCCGACCAAGACCGTCACCGTCGCTCACCAGCTGCACCTGTCGCGCTTCACGAACATGGCGCGGTAGTGGCCTATGTCGTAGGTCTTTACGACGCCCAGCGACGCCCGCTTGGCCGCCTTGAGCGCCGCCGCAGGTGGAGTGGTCTGGTCCTTCGTGGCAACCTGCACGAGAACGGGGACCGTGACGTCGCGAATCTGCTTGCCAGCGTGATGGATCCGAAAGAACCTGTACGGACCGATTACCAGAGAGACCGGGTCTGCGTGCCGCCGCCCAGAGCTGAGGCTAGTTGTAGGAGGTAGGCGGCGGCGTAAGTAGGGCATCGTCGTAGTAGGAGTAGCGTACTCGCCGATCCCCAGCGGCGGGATGCCCTGCGCTTCAACGCGTTCCACCTCGACCGCGGTGACCACCGTGCAGTAGACCGCCGAATTCTTCTAACGCGCATATCTGATGCCGCGCCCGGCCGCGCCTTCCGGTGCCCTGTCCGCCCAGCCGGCTCGGGCCGGCGCCGCCGACCTCCTCTATGAATACCCCCGTGAATGGCGAATGGTCCGCTGACTAGTACGCCTGAGGGGTTGGACTATCCGTTGGGTGCTTCAAGCTCGGTCACCAGCCTCTCTTGGGTGGCCGCCCACGACGCCAGGAGCGCGAGACCGTCAGCGGTCGGCGTGGCCGCGGGCGCGGTGTAGATGATGAGGTGCAGGCCGGGGTCGGCGGGCAGTTCCATGGACTCGACGTCCAAGTCGAGCTGGCCCACGATCGGATGGCGCAACCGCTTGCGTCCAGACCGTTGCAACCGCACGTCGTGAGATGCCCACCGCTGTCGAAATAGCTCACTGCACGTTGACAGTTCGCCGACTAAGGCGATCAGCTGCTCGTCGTGCGGATTGCGGCCGGCTTCCATGCGTAGCTTCGCGGCCGCGTCACTGGCCATTTGGTCGTAGTCGACAAAGAAGTCTTTGGCCGCCTCGGGAGCTAGATAGACGAACCGCGCTGTGTTCGCGGGCCGACGCGGGTCAGCCAGCACCGGTGAATACAGCGCGCGGGCGAGTTGATTCATAGCGAGCACGTCATAACGTCCGTTACGGATCCAGGCCGGCGCATCGGAGATGGCGTCGAGCACCTGTTGCAGCGTCGAGCGCACCTTCACGGCAGGCCTGCGCCGGCGTCGGCCGCTGGGTGCCCCGGATTGGCGCGCCAGGTGGAACAGGTGGTCGCGCTCGGCTTCGTCGAGTTGCAAGGCAGAGGCTAACGCCTCGAGCACGCCATCGGAGGCACCGGCGAGGTCGCCGCGCTCAATGCGCACGTAGTAGTCGACTGATACCCCCGCCAGTAGCGCTACCTCCTCGCGACGCAGACCTTTGACCCGACGATTGCCGCCGTAAGCGGGCAGGCCCGCCTGCTCGGGTGCGATGCGGGCGCGACGCGAGCTGAGAAACTCCCGGATCTCGGCGCGTAGATCCATCGTGGCCATCCCCTTACCGTAAGCCCGTCCTTGCAGCCTGAGGGAGGCACTGCGGGTACCCCGACGGCCGCGTTGAAACCCGACTTGGAGGTGTTCACGAGGGTCCGTCGGCCGCCGGCAAAGCCTCGCGCCGACGCTTAGGGCGTACCCGTTGCGGTAGTCGCGATGCCGCCGTCGACCGCGATGATGGTGCCCGTGAGGTAGGACCCGGCCCGGCTAGCGAGAAACACAGCGATTCCCGCCATGTCGTCGTCGCGGCCGAGCCGGCGCAAAGGCGCCGCCGCCGCGATCGTGTCGCCGACGGCATCGAGCGTGGACGCCATCATCTGCGACGGGAACGGTCCCGGTGCTACCGCGTTCACCGTGACGTGCTGTGGGCCCAGCTCTCTGGCAAGCACTCTGGTGAGTTGATGGAGTGCCGCCTTGCTGCTGGCGTACGAATAGTTGGGCGACTGGGCGACGTGGATGGCGGCGATACTGCCGATGTTGATGATCCGCGCGGGATCATCGGCGGTGCCCGCCCTGCGAAGTGCGGGGAGCAGCGCCTGCACCAGCCAGAACGGCGACTTGAGGTTGAGGTCGACCACTGTGTCCCAGGCCTCGTCCGGGAACGTCGCTAGCGGCTCACGCCACATCGCTCCCGCGTTGTTGACGAGGATGTCCAGGCGTTCCGAGTCGACCTGGACAAGGTCAGCGAGGCGCTGACACTCGTCGTGCCTGGAAAGGTCGGCGGGTATAGCTTGAACGTCGCCGAATTCGGATAGTAGATGCTGTGTCTCCGCGCACGCATCTGCCTTGCGTGAGCTGATAACGACGCGGGCGCCCGCCTGGAGAAGGCCGCGCGCTATCATCATCCCAATGCCTCTGGTGCCGCCAGTGACAAGGGCGTACTTCTCACTCAGATCGAAAAGTCCTGTGTTAGTGGTGGATTGATTGTCCGCCATTCGTCTCCGTCCCTTCTGTCTTGGAAGAATGCGCCGACACCGTCGCGCATTCGGGACAGCTGGATTGAACTGATTGGGGTAAAGCTGCAGTGCGTGTCCATACAGTGTTGTCGGCGCTTTCGTTCAGGGCGCTGGGGGCTCGGGCGGCCGCGGTGCGCGCCTCTCGTGGGATCCATTACTTCTCCTCGGTGTAGCTGGGAGCCCACTCAGCCAGGTTGACAGGCGTTTTGGGCCGTCTGCGAGACCCTGGTGATACAGGTACTGTCAGAGCCACCCTTGCCTGGTGCGCCGACTCACGCTGGCACAATCATTCCTGCACAGTCACTTTCTCCACCATCGACCGCCAGACAGTAATGGGTCGTATCATCAGATAATTCAACACGCACGCGCGGGATGGTGATGCTGACGGTTCGAGTTACGTTGTGTGCCAGCAGCTCTCAGTGCAACGGTCCGCGCTGCCTTAATTGCAATGTCGCGCAATACAATTCGCTATGGGCAGTACTTCACATCACATAATGCCGGATACCGACACTGGGGCGTATGGCTGTAGTTATGCGAGGCCGCCGAGATCCGAGGTCGTGTGTCACAGTGACGAATCATTCGCCGACGCATGGAAAGGTTGCACTGGTGCCTGCGAGTGTCTCGAGTCAGTTAGAGCGCCGCTTCGAAAAGTGGACACGAACCTGAGACAACTCGGTGTGGACATGAACTGAGACAACTTGCATCGCTGCACTTCTGTTATGGGTCGTGCACCAACTTCAACAAATGAGCCGCCTGGTGAGCACCGTGCACGCTCGGGCCAAGCGCTCCGAGGCAATCACCTAAGCCGCTGTTGATGATTGCAGCCTTCCCCTGACTGACGCCCTCGTAGAAGCGCGTCAGCGTCGCCACGTCGCCGGTCACCAGTCGGGTTTGCTCGAGAGGTCATCGTGAGTTGTCCTGATGTCGTCCCGCCTTGAACTAGCTACGATACGCTATCGTAGCTATGTGTCGCAGTCAACGGCGGCCTACACATCAGCCCCGCAACGTGAGGCCGCTAGTCCAAGGCCTGGGACGCCACAGCGTTCTGCGGCAACCGACAGGTCGGTTGGGACGCTCGCCGGGACCCACCACCCGCGATCCGAGCAGAACCATTACTCCCGTGTGCGCCGCCGCTGCGTCCCGCAGGGCAGGGCGGTTCACGGTCGAAACCCCTGCGCCTACAAGCACGGAGAGGAACGGGGCCGTGGGCGCAACGCGGGCATCACGGGGTGTGAAGCGCCCGCTTGACGACCCCGCGGACGAAGGCATCGTCGATCTCTTGGCGTGCAAACCACCGGCGGTA
>NZ_JBAPMI010000365.1:0-4003 GCF_049278535.1 Mycobacterium sp.
CAATGAGGTTGTCCACCAAGGGCATTGGTGATCAGGTGGCGCTACGCCAGGCAAGCTGACCGCAAGACGTCAGGCGTCCACGCCGGCCAGGCCGGCGAGCCGATGCAGAAGCCCTCGTTCAGCTGAGCGACGATGCGGGGGCCTTTAAGCCCGCTGTTGTCGTACACGGTCGCCGAATCGCAACGGATGATCGCGGTGGCGACAAGTCCCCAAAGTCGTTGGTAGCGTTCGCGAATCTTGTTCTCGGGCACATCATGTCCGCCAGCGATGACCCGGCGCCGCACTCGCTCGACCGCCAGCTCCTCGGGGATGAGCAGGACATGCAGGACGATCGTGTAGTCCGCCGCGCAGGCGGCATCGATCAGTTCCAGCTTTGATGGGTGGGAGAACACGGTTTCGGCGATGAACGATGCGCCCAGCTCGATGAGCTTGGCCCTCGTCTCTGCGGCGACCCGCGCGGCCTGGTACGAATGCGATTCCGGATCATCTGGCCAGCGTTGCTTGGCGATCTCGTCGGCGTTGACGAAGGCGCTTCCCGGCAGCAGCGGTGCCAGCGTGAGTTCGACGAACGTCGACTTGCCGGCTCCGTTGGGTCCGACGACGAGATCGAGCCGCTTCATCGGGTGGGCGCGGCGCTAGCCTTCCTGGGTCGCGGCGCTCGGCGCTTCGTGGTGAGCACCACCGACGACCCATCAGGGCGGTGCTCGACGATGTCACCGTTCTCATCGAGAGCCACGGTGGTGACGCCGCGCTCGGCCAACAGCTTCCCGTAATTCGATCCCGCCAGTTTCTCTTGAATGGCCGCGGCGATCTCGGCGTTGAACACCGCGCCTTCTTCGACGCTCAGTTCGCGCAGTTCCAGATCGCCGGTCAGCGCGGCCTCGACCCGCCGCCGGGCCGCCGTCTGCTGACTCGAAACCGCGCGGCCCACCCGCGCCCAGTGGTCGAGCTGCTGCTTGGCCGAGCGGCTCTGTCGCGCGCCCTCGGCGGCTGCGCTGTCCATGAGGTCGGCTGCGATGCGAGTCACCCGATCAGCGGTGTTCGTCATAACGTCTCCTAGTGTTGCAGACTGCTACAACTGTAGCAGGTTGCTACAACCAAGCTGAGAAGATGGCGTTGGCCCGCGTCGGCACACCACCTGGTAGTGCGAATGCAGTGACGTGTGTCCATCTATTTCCCTCTAAGAGCCGACGCAGTAGTCGTCGACATCAATAGTCACAAGCAACACACTGGCATCCCTGGTATCGCGAATACAGGGTGCTTGCCAGGTCGCGGGCGTGTCGTTGTTTGATGGCTGTGCCGTGCGCTGTATCAGCCTTGACCCACAAGCCGCCCGAGCAGCGCCTGGTGTTTTCTGTCACGATGGCGTCATCGCGCGTCCGGGTCGGGACCAAAAGGGGGTACTCCGTCGAAATGAATGAGTTGAAGTTTCTGGATTTGCACGGCGATCGGGTGGCCTACCGCGACAACGGTGACGGGGAAGTGCTGCTGCTGATCCACGGCATGGCGGGAAGTTCGGACAGCTGGCGTTCGGTGCTCCCGCAGCTGTCGAAGAACTTCCGGGTGATCGCGCCGGACCTGCTGGGCCACGGCGAGTCGGCGAAACCCCGCAGCGACTACTCGCTGGGCGCATTCGCGGTATTGCTCCGCGATTTCCTCGACGAACTCGGCGTCAGCCAGGCCACCGTGGTCGGTCACTCGCTCGGCGGTGGGGTCGCTATGCAGTTCGTCTATCAGCACCCCGATTACGTCCAGCGGCTGATCCTGATCAGCAGCGGCGGATTGGGTCCCGATGTCGGACTGGTGCTGCGGCTGCTCTCCGCGCCCGGCGCGGAGCTGGTGTTGCCGATCATTGCGCCCAAGCCGGTGCTCACCGCCGGTAACAAGCTCAGGTCATGGTTGAGGGCCGCCGGCATTCAGTCGCCGCGCGGCGCCGAGTTGTGGAGCGCTTACTCGTCGCTGTCGGACGCCGACACGCGGCAGTCGTTCCTGAAAACGCTGCGATCCGTGGTCGATTACCGCGGGCAGGCGGTCAGCGCGCTGAACCGGCTGCGGCTGCGCGAGGAACTACCGATCATGGCGATCTGGGGCGATCGGGACAGCATCATTCCGGTCGACCACGCGTATGCCGCGCACGAGGCGCGCACCGACAGCAGACTTGAGATCCTGCCCGGCGTGGGTCACTTCCCGCAGGTGGAGGCGCCCAACGAGGTGGTCGAGCTGATCGAGGACTTCATCGCGACCAGCGAGCGTCGGGATGTGGACAGTCCGCAGCCGAGTTCGAAACCCGGGCCAGGCTCGCCGGCCGGGCTCGCAGAGTGAGCCCATCGGGAGCTGTCCCGATGGTGAACGTCGAAGACGTCACGTAGCGCGGCTTGCCATGATGGGCGCATGGCCGAGCGTGATCGCGACCAATCGGGTCGAGCCCGAAGTGCACGCCCGCGTGATTCTTTGGGCCGGCCGCTGCCCTATGGCAGTGCGGGCGTTCCGCGGATCCCCGATGACCTCGAGCTGACACCGGCCGAAACCTTGGCCTATGCGCAGGATCTGCTGGACCAGGGCCAGGCGTTCAGCGCGCACGAGGTCCTTGAGGCGGCCTGGAAGGACGGTCCCGACGATGAACGGATGCTGTGGCAGGGCCTGGCGCAGCTCGCGGTTGGTATCACCCACGTCCAGCGCGGCAACGTCAAGGGGGCGACGAGTCTGCTGCGCAGCGCGTCGGCCCGTCTCTCCCAAGACGACCGGCCGGGACGCCACGGGATCGACGTCGTCGGCGTGGTGGACTTTGCCGATGCGCTGATCGACGACCTCACGGCGGGTGTCCAGATCACGCCGCAGCGGCTGCGACCGCGTCTGCTCGTCGTCGAACCCGGTCGCAAGTAGCGGCTTTCTGAATGTGATTTCGACGGTGACCCCACTACTAGTGGACCTCAGCCCGCGGCCGGCCGGGCTTTCGCTCCCACTCCTGCGCGAATTTGCGTATCGCGGCCGCATCCCACACCACGCCACCACGCAGATCAGCCAAAGTGCTGGGAATGCCGCTAACTCACGCAACTGATGCACCCGCTGACGCGACACACCCAGCTCGTCGGCGATCTCGGCGGCCGACATCAACTCCGGCATCGTCGGGGCCTCAGCCCGGTGGCGCCACTGCGGCTCCCGCATGGACGCCATCGTCAGTAGCCTTGCCATTCACAACATTCCGGGCCATGACGGACGCCGCCAAGCGCTAAACGAGGCGATGCGAGTGCTGCGCCCAGGCGGTCGCCTCGCCATCGCCGATCTCTAGGAGACCAAACAGCACGCCGACCATCTGCGAGCGGAAGGCTGGCAACAGGTCGAGCGGAAAAGCGTCGGATGGCGAATGTGGTACGGCGGCCCACGGGTTTCGACGCACCTTGTCACCGCGACAAAGCCGCGATGAATCGCGCGGGAAATCCTGCCTAACACTGCGGGTAACCCCTCATATGGTGGTCAGTCGCAGGTCAATTGGTCGCCTAGTCTCGAACTCGATGGACAACCCACTGCGGCATCCTCCCGGCGTGCCGCGCGTTGAAAAGCCGCGGGTGGAAGGTCAATTCCTGCTGGCCGACGGCCGTCGCCTCGGCTATGCCGAGTTCGGCGATCCCACGGGCCCGGTAGTGCTGTGGTTCCACGGCACACTCGGCGCGCGGCGCCAATTCCTCGCGAAGGGTCGGCGGGCCGCCGAGCAGCTCGGCCTGCGGGTGATCGTTATTGAGCGGCCGGGCACGGGACTGTCCGATTCGCACCGCTACTCCTCGGTGAGCGAATGGGTTGCCGATATGGCGCAGGTGGCCGACGCGCTCGATGCTGAGCAGCTGGGCGTGGTGGGCATGTCCGGCGGAGGCCCCTATGCACTGGCTTGCGGAGCATTGCCTCCACTGGTCGACCGCGTCGCCGCGGTGGGCGTTCTCGACGGTACCGTCCCGGCGGTCGGTCCCGAGGCCACCCGCGCCGGCGCCACCAACATCGCCCGGCGGTT
>NZ_JBAPMI010000366.1:0-19879 GCF_049278535.1 Mycobacterium sp.
GCTGAATGGAGAACCGGTCGGGCTCATCGGATTCCGCGAGCGGCACAGCCATTGGCGGATCTTCCTCGTAGCCGATGTTGAGGAACACTACGTCGTCGGCAGCAACCAAGCGGGTTTGGATGCGGTAGAAGAGCTTCGAGACCAATCGGTTGAACGCCAGGAAGTAGGTAAATTCCACGGGAGAGTCTCCAATTCACGTTGTAACGGTCATGTTCTTCGTGCACGAATCATCGACCCGGAGGACGAGCGCCTAAAAGCGGCTGCGATCAAAACGTCCATCATCCGATCGGACACCATGCGGCGCGCGAGAGCGCTGGTCCACGAGTCGGCGCCGACACGATATCGGGTCTTCGGGCGCGTGGCTGCCACCGCGGCGGCGACGGCATCGGCGTAGTCCGCGGCCGTGGTCTTGCTCGCCTGTGCCCGGACTTCATTGGTGCTAAGAAATGCGGAGAATCGGGCGCGGTAAATTTCGAGGACGTCGGCCGGGGCCGCAGCAAGGATCTCGTCAGCTGATTCGCGAATCTTGCTCCAGATCGGTGTATAGACCAGGCCGGGTTGGATAACCGAGACGCGAACTCCTAACGGGCGCAGCTCGCGGCGCAGCGCATCGCTCAGCCCCTCCTTGGCGAACTGGGCTGCCGCGTATGGCGCTGAATACGCCGGCGCGATATTAGCGATACCAGAGCTGACGTTGACGATCCTTCCTCCAGTTGCGCGCAACAGCGGAAGGAAGCGCTGCGACACCGCAATTGCGCCGACAACATTTATCTCCAGCTGGGTGCGCATCACCTCCATCGGAATGCATTCCAGCGGCGCGCAGACGCTGATCCCCGCGTTGTTGACGACGGCCCACAGTCCGGTGTCTCCACAGCTGTGCTCAACGAGTTCGCCGGCCTGTGCGATCGAGTCTGCGTCGGTGACATCGAGTATCACCGGGATGAGCTCGCCCGACGAAGGCGAAACCCCGGAAAGCACAGCAGCGCTCGACTCGGTACGCACGCCTGCGAACACCCGATAGCCGAGTTGGCTGAGCCGGATAGCGGCGGCCTTTCCGAGCCCGCTCGACGCGCCGGTGATAACAACCGACTTCGATCGTGCCGGCGTCATCTCGCATCCCACGCCAGGTCGAACCGCATCGGACGGATGTTGTGCCACTTGAGGAACCAAGTCGGCGCGCAGCGCACCCCCAGATCCCGCGCGGCACGTGCGACGGGGTTCTGCACTTGCTCAAGTCGGCTGTACCGCCGCGAACTCCGTACCAGCATGCGAGCTCGGTCGCGGCGAAGATCCTCGTACCGCCTCAGCGCTGCAACGGGATCAGACACACGAGCGATGGCTTCCGCCAGCACGTAACCGTCCTCCACCGCCGAGCTCGCGCCTTGCCCCAAGCTGGTTTGCATCGGGTGGGCGGCGTCGCCGAGCAGGCTAACCGGGCCGCGGCCCCACTGCTTGAGGAACGGTCGATCCAGCGCAGGCACGGTCAAGATGGTGTGGTCCGGTGTCCGCTCGATCACATCGACTATTTCCGGAGCCCAACCGCCGAACGCTGCGGAAACCTCCGTCTTACCACCACGCCACGAGCGCGCCTGTTCGACCGGCATGTTCCTACTGCCCCACCAATAAACCCTCCCCCCACCGATGTCGACCAACCCGAAACGCTGGCCGTTTCCCCAGTAATGGCCGGCGTATCCGGTGACGACCCGTGGATGGCTGAAAGGAACTGTGGCAAGCCAGATGACATACCCGCAATGGGTAGGCGGTGCCGCGCCGGCGATCTTTGACCGAATTGTCGACCGGATGCCGTCTGCACCGATCAGTACGTCGGCCCGCACGACGGAGCCATCGGCACACCTGGCGCGGATGCCCTGATCGTCGTCGGTATCAAAGTCCACGATCTGCGCGCCGAAATGGATCGGTGTGTCACCGGCAGCGTTCAGCAGCGCCCGCATCAGCTCGCTTCGGTGAATATTGACAACCGGATCCCCGAGTTCCGCAGTGATGGACTGGATCGGAAGAGCCCGAATCATTTTGCCCCGAGCGGTGCGTAGCTCGAGATGTTCAAGTGCGCAGCCGCGTTCGCCGAAACCTAGATCGATACCCAGCGCGCGCAGCACCTTCGTCGCGTTACTCGCCAATCCTAATCCGGTGCCGCTATTCGCTAAGTGTGGCGCTGCGTCATAGACTTCCACGTTGATGCCCTTGGCGCGCAACGCGATAGCCGCGGTAAGACCGCCGATGCCGGCGCCTACGATCAGAACCTTGGGCGGGCTCACTGCAACGCCACTTCCAGTTTCGCCGCAACGTCGGCGATGTTGGGCTCGGACATCATCGACAAGTGGTCACCGGCCACGTCCATCACGGTCAGGCTGCGAGGTGCCAAGCGATCCCAGCCGTTGGTTTGGCTGTTGAAGCTGCTGCCGACGATATGGTGGACATGCTCAGCCTCCGCCGGCATTGGCTGGGCCGACTTCAGCAGTGTGATATCACGGTCCAACGGCTGATACCGATAGTTCAGCCCGGCCTCGTAATTGGCGCGGAATATCTCAAAGAGCCGTCGGATCAACTGCATCGAGCTCTCGGCGGGAACGATTTTGGCGTCGATCGCCTGGCGGAGTATCGAATCGAACAACGAGTCACGATCCGTGCCGTTGCAGCCGAGCGTCAGCGGTGCTGTCTTCATGCCGTGGGCATGCCACAGCAATTCCGCGAAAAACCAAGTGATCAAGTCATGTTCAGATATTTCGGCACGGGGGCCGTCGCCTAGCGCGATTGTATCGAGCAGGATCAGACGTGCCAGTTCCTCGTCGGCTAGCTGTCGCGCCATCTCGACGGCGACGGAGCCGCCGAAAGACCATCCCCCGATGTTGTATGGGCCGTGGGGGTGCGATTTGCGGATCGCCGCGATATAGGATGCGGCTAGGTCGCTCATCGTGCGCAGTGGCGTCGCACCGGGCCCGGCACCTACCGCCTGGAGCGCGAAGACCGGCTGATTGACCGCGAGGTGCTTGACGAGATCGAGATAGCAAAGGACATTTCCGCCGATAGGGTGGACCAGAAACAACGGCGAGCGATCGCCCGAAGTACGCAGGGCGACAATGGGATCGAACGCCCGTGCCGATCCGCCCGCTGCGATCAGGCTGGCCAGGTGCGCGGGGGTGGGTGCGGTAACGAACGCATCGAGCGGAACCTCGACGTCCCATATCCGCCCGATCGCCATCGCGACACGCATTGCACCAATCGATGTGCCTCCAGCATCGAAGAAGTTGGTGTCGGCCGCGAACCCTGAGCTACCCGAGAACTCTTCCATGATGTCAGCGACTGCGCGCTCGTAGCCATTGCACGGCGCGGCATCTGCCCGCACCGCAACGGCGGTGCACAGCGGCCACTCACGCAGCGCTTTATCGTCACGTTTGCCGCTCGGCGTAAGCGGAAATTCCTCGAGCCATTGAAAGTGCGTCGGAATCATGTACTCGGGCAGCGCCGCTCGCAGGCCGGCTCGGATCGCGGCGACGTCGGCTTTTTTCGAGTCACCGACGAGATGGGCAACGAGGACGCAGTCCGACCCGCCGAGATTTCGCGCCACGACGGCAGCCGCCCGGATCGCCTTATCACTGAGCTTCATCAACGCGATCTCGATCTCGGCGCACTCAACGCGGAAGCCGCGCACCTTCACCTGGTTGTCGTCCCGGCCAAGGTAAACCAGGTCACCGCTGGGCAGCTGGAGCCCCAGATCACCAGTGCGATACATCTTCTGGTCGTGCTCTCCGATCGAGACAAACCGTTCCGCAGTGAGATCGTCGCGCGCCTCATAGCCGATTGCGAGGCAACGACCCCCGACGTAAATCTCACCTTTCGTTCCGGGCGGAACCGGACGCAGGTCGGCGTCAAGCAGGCTTATCGTTGCGCCGTCGATCGCGGTGCCGATGGGTGGCAGCTCGGGAAAGTCCTCCGGCGGACCACTCAAGGTGTAGCAGGCCACCACGTGCGTTTCGGTCGGGCCGTAATGATTCTCCAGCACGAGACTGGGGTTCGCCGAGCACAGCCAGCGGATCTCAGGTGTCATCCTCAGCGGTTCGCCGAGATTGATCACCACGCGCAGCGACTCCAGCCGCGTTCGTGTGACATATGCTGCCTCCGCGAATGCCTGCAGCGCGACGCAGGGCAGAAATACGCGTTCGATCCCCTCGTCGGCGACGAGGCCCACCAGTCGCCGCAGATCCTTGCGCGGCGACTCGGACACCAGCCGCAACGTCCCGCCACCGCAGAGCGTCGAGAGGATTTCCTGAAATGACACATCGAAAGACAACGGGAAGAATTGCAGCGTTGTACCGCCGGCGGCACCCGACGGACGCCGGTTCTGCCATGTGATCAGGTTGGCGAGAGCACGGTGCGGCATCGTGACGCCCTTGGGTTCCCCGGTCGAACCCGATGTGAACAACACATAAGCGGCAGTCTCGGGGTCGATTGCCGGAAGCGGTGTTGCCGCAGGAACTTGCATCAGCGCCCGCGCTTCGGCGAGGTCGGAAATGACGCGGAACGGCCGCACACGATCGATCATTGCGTTGACCCGTGCCTTCGGGTAGCTGGGGTCCAACGGGACAACCGCCGCACCGGCCTTCAGCACGCCGAGCACTGTCGCGATCTGCTCCGGCGACCGATCCAGCATCACGCCCACACGCGCTCCTGGCGGCATGCCCGCGGTCAACAGGCCAGCAGCGATTCGTTCGGCGCTGCTGTCCAATTCGGCATACGTCCAGGTGGCGGAGTCGGTCGCCAGCGCGATTGCATCCGGCGCGGCCGCAGCCCGCTGAGCGATGAATTGCGCAACGTCGCGAGCAGACAACTCATCAGCTGCATAATCACTGGCCAGTTGGGGTGAGCGGACGATTGCCGCGAGCACTCGAATGAACGTGTGCGCGTATTCGCTTGCTTGCGTGGCTGTTAGCGCCGATCGATCGCCAGCTACCCGAAGTGACAGTCGGCCGGTCCGCGGATCCATCGCGGCGGTCACCACGAGCGCGTAATTCGTCTGCTCAGCTGCCTCGAACCCAAGCAGTTCGACCCCGGTGGCAGTGGCCAGCTCGGCGAAAACGTGGTAATGGACGAAATTGAAAACCGTATTGAGCACCGGACGGCCCGCGTCAGATTGCATGGCCTGCAGGGGATACCGCCGATAGCGATGGCTCGCTCGCTCGAACTGAACAATGTGTTCGACGACGTCGAGCCACGTCGCGGGACTGTTGCCGAGCCGAATCGGGATCATGTTGAGAAACAGTCCGGCGGTTCGTTCTGCACCGGCGCGACCAGGACGCCCATGAGTGACGAGCCCAGTCGTGACGTCGGTCTCGCCCGAGAGTCTTTGTAGGCTGACGCAATGCGCTGCCAGCAATACCGATTTCATTGGTAGTTTGCGAGACACCACAAGGTGCTGCGCGGCGTCCTGCAGCCAGTGAGGGATCAACACCGTCACGTCCGGCTCTGCTGTCGATGTCGGCTCGTGGGCACCGTAGGAATCCAGCGACGTCGCGTGCGATCCGGCTAAAGCATGGCGCCAGAACTGCTGCGCGGGAATACTTTCGGCTGCTTCTCGCTCCAAGCGGACATACTCGGCGAGCATCGCTGCCGAATAAGGCTCTGCGTTTATTGGCGGTACATCGAGGCCGAGACCGAACAGGTAGTCCTGCAGCAGTTCGCGGATGAGGTTCGCGACACTCCAGCCGTCCAGAATCGCGTGATGGAACGCGAAAACCAGATCGACACCGTCATCACGTACAAACGCCCGTAGGCTATATAGCGGACCGCGGCTGAAGTCATAATTTCGCCTTTGCAGGGCCGACATGTACTCGCGGACGTCCGAGTCGTCGGCGCCGGTCACGATGTCGAAAGCGCTCGGCACGCAGGCCCTGACAACCTGCACCGGCACAGAATGCTGATTGAGTTCGAATGACAACCGCAGCGCAGGATGCCGAGCGACAAGCCGATCGAACGCCTCTGCGAACTCCGCTTGTCGCCACGGCATCGCTAACCGGTAGCGGAAGACATCCTTGTACATGGTGGAACCAGCACGCTCCATGCTGTGAAATAATGTTCCGAGCTGCAACGCGGTCACGGGGAAAGCATCTTCGGCGTCGTGCAGTGCAGCACGATCGATCAAGGGGAGCAACGCAAACGCGTCTGTGACACCTTCAGCTTCAGGCGTCACCTGCGAAATAGACTCGGCCAGTTCGGCAACCGTGGGCCGGACGAAGAGTTCCTCAATATCGAAAGCGATGCCACGCTTTTCTGCCTCGGTTCGCACGGAAAGGGAAAGTATTGAGTCTCCCCCGACAGTGAAGAAATTGTCATGCACGCCAACGGAGTCCACGCCAAGGACCGACGCGAACACATCGACCAGCGCTGCCTCCGCCGGGGTTCGCGGGGCGACGGCCGATCGATCCGGCGCGCCGGGCGAGGGCAGCGCCCGACGATCCAATTTGCCGCTCGCCGTCAGCGGGAGCGCGTTCAGTTCGACGAAGCTGGTAGGGATCATGTACGCGGGTATCCGCTGTGCCAGGTCATTGGCGAGTTGATCAAGGGAGACCGACTCTCCGACGAAATAACCGATCAGGTGGATTCCGTGGGTTTCCGACGACTCGGCTATCACGACCGCCGATCGCACACCTGGACAGGACTCCATTGCCGCTTGTACCTCGCCGAGGCTCACCCGGTTGCCGCGGACCTTCACCTCATCGTCGATGCGGCCCAGGAACTCCAGGTTCCCGTCCGCGCGCCAGCGGGCGAGATCACCCGTTTGGTACCGTCGGCCGCCCGGCACGCTTTGATCCTGGGCGAACGCCACCGCGGTCAGATCGGGGCGGCCGTGATAACCGCGGGCCAAACCCACACCGGCGATGTTCAATTCACCCGCCACTCCCACCGGGCAGCGGTTTCCGCGGTCATCGAGAACCAGCAATAGTGTGTTGTCGATAGGTTTTCCGATCGGAACCACGTCGACCGGCCCGGCCGAAGGGCAGTCGAAGTAGGTCACGTCTACCGTCGCCTCGGTCGGACCGTAGAGATTCACCAGCCGCGGCACCCCGATAGCACCGAATACGCGGATGAACCGCTCGACCAACGCGGGGCTCAGTACTTCCCCACTGCAAAACACCGTATGCAGGGACGTGAGCCGGTGCATCGAATCAGGCTGCGCCTCAAGTTGGTCCAAGAATGGTCCAAGCATTGACGGCACGAAATGCATCACCGTGACGCGATGTCGCTCTACGGCCGCGACGATCTTGCGCGGATCACGTTCGCCACCCGGCTCTAGCAGCGCGACACTGGCGCCCGCCATCGCCCACCACATCAACTCCCATACAGAGACATCGAACGTCACCGGCGTCTTCTGCAGGATCACGTCGTCGGGGCCAAGTGCATACCGCCGCTGCATCCACTGCAGTCGGTTCACTACCGACCGATGCTCGACTTCCACGCCCTTCGGCCGGCCGGTCGATCCGGACGTGTATATGACGTAAGCCAAGTCGTGGGGCAAGGCGACCGGCTCGACGGGATCCGCTCCGGCGGTGCTGGGCTCTACGCGGCTAAGACCGAGTTCATCAGCGAGTCCAGCGAATTCGGCTCCGGCCACGAGAACACGGGCACCGCTTTCTTCAATGATCGTACGGATCCGCAGCGCTGGATAGTTCACGTCGATCGGCACGTATGCGGCGCCCGCGCGCATGATTCCGTGAATCGCAACCACAAGCTCCGGCGACCGGGGCACGAGTACGGCGACGCACTCGTCGCGCTCAATGCCCTCGGCCCGCAGCACTTGCGCAATGTGATTCACGGCGTTGACGAACTCCGAATAGGACAGAGTTACGTCCTCTGACACCACCGCAGTGCGTTTACCGGGTATGTCCGCGGCCAATCGATCAACCGTCGCGTTCTGTGCGAGATCAAGCATCGATCGGCGCTCCGCAGGCGAAGGTCTCCAGCTCGGCGCGATCCGCATCGGAGAGCATGTCGATCTGGTCAAGCGGCATATCGGGTGCTTTGAGCGCGTGGTCGATCAAGGTCAACACGTGACGCAAAGCGTCAGTGAACCGATAGTTCGCGTCGAAGACATCGTCAGCGTAGAACAGATCCACCTCAAGCGAACCGTCCCGCTCGTGATCACGAACGACGATGTTGACCGCGTCGAGTGAGTACCCCGACGCGAGCATGTCAACGTTCTTCCACATCCACTGTGCGTGTTCGGTATCGGGAACCTTCTGATATGAGTAGGTCACGTCGAACAGCGTCGGAAACCGCCCAGAGTTATCCTGCAACGCCGCCATGGTGTCGCCAAAAGCAAACCGCTGCCGCGGCTGCAGTTCCCATACCTCCGCGTTGATCCGATCGGCGAGTTCGGCCGCCGACGTCACGCTGTCGACGGGAATTCGCAGCGGCAGCATGTTCACCATGCAGCCGAGGGTGCGGAGTTCGGCATCCGACGATCGGTTTAGGAACGGGACCCCAACCACGATGTCGCGGCCGCGGTGTACCCGGCGCAGGTACTCGCCGAGGGCGGCTGCAGTGAACGCGAATACCGAACGACTGGTGTCTCGAATACGTTGGGCTGTTTCAGGATTGACTCGCAAGGTGTGATGCCGCCGATGCCGACTACGCACTGATCCACTGCGGGCGAACAGCGCAGGTTCAACGTCGCGGTATTTCGCGACGAAGTACTGGCGATCGGCCGCCCATTCCGGCGAGCCGCGGTATTCACGCTCGGCGCGGACGAAGTCCAGATAGCTCGGCATCTCGATGTGGTCGTCGCTGTCCGCGTCGACGCCTGACGCGTACTCGTTGAACAGCTGGCTCATCGCGAGATTGACGCTCCAACCGTCCCCCACGGCGTGATGGAAGCACGCGTACACCAAGAACGAATCGGTCCGATCGACGAGCACGGCGGCATACGTCAATGGCCCGTCGAGTGGAAGCACCCGCTCACTGGCCTGCTCGATCCAGCGTCTGCGGGCTGCCTCGGGGTCCGCGTCGCCGCTAAAATCGACGAATGCGAGCTCGGGTAGGTCGGTACTAACGCGCTGGACGAATTCGCCGTCGCGAAGCTCGATACGCAGTCGCAGCGAATCGTTTCGCAGGTATGTCCGCCGCATGCACTCGCGCATCCACTCCAGATTCACCGTGCCCTCCAGCCGGGCATAGCCGAATGCCTGCACGATTGCGAGATCCGGGTAGCGCGCACCGACGGCGACGATATCTCGCTGGTATGCCGTCAACGGCCAGTGCGGAGGTTGGATTCCGCTGTGGCGTCGCTCTTCCCAGCCGTCCGGAGGGCCGTCGATGTCGAGTGCGCGGGCCAGGTACCGGGCCAATGCTGTCGGTGTCGGATAGTCGAGTACAGCGGTCGTAGGCAGCTTCAGACCTGTCGCCGATTTGAGCCGATTCCGGAACTCAACCGAACCCAGCGAATCG
Source organism: Mycobacterium sp. (assembly GCF_049278535.1). Lineage (GTDB taxonomy): Bacteria > Actinomycetota > Actinomycetes > Mycobacteriales > Mycobacteriaceae > Mycobacterium. Next base: position 9,460 of record NZ_JBAPMI010000366.1, read on the forward strand.
AAGCCCAGGTCCTTGAACTCCTGGTCGGTGCCTACCGCGTCCGCCGAATCGTGCCCGAGCACTACGGCCGCGTGGGAACGGATGATACCGAGCAGTTCCTGTTCCCGTTCGGATGTGCTCATCACCGCGATCCGCTGTCGGAGATCGGATGAGGATTCTGCCGGGGCATCGGACTCGGCGGCGCGCCGGGCACTACTGATCAGACCACGGAACATTGGTGGCAGGCCCGCAACCGCCGAATGGGTGCGGAGCGCAGCGAGATTCATCTGGGCCGGCATCACAAATGCTCGTGCCTGCCCGAGTGCGGCATCGAACAGCGCGAGGCCGTCCGCCGACGACATCGGGACAAAGCCGCTGCGGCTCATGCGCGCGCGATCGCGCGCATCGAGATGGCCTGTCATTCCGGTCGCTTGCGCCCACCATCCCCACGCCATCGACACAGCCGGCAGCCCCTGCTGCCGGCGATGCTGTGCGAGCCCATCGAGGAAAGCATTGGCCGCCGCGTAGTTAGCCTGGCCCGCGGAGCCGAGAACACCCGCTGCCGAAGAGAACAGCACGAAAGCGGACAGGTCCGCGGGCGCGGTCAGTTGGTGCAGATTCCACGCCGCATCGATTTTCGGCCGCAGCACCGCGTCCAGGTGACGTGGCGTCTGTGCGGCGAATACGGCGTCGTCGAGCACGCCGGCCGCGTGGATGACGGCGCTCAACGGATGCTCGGCCGGTATCTCGGTGAGCAGTCCCTGCAACGAAACTCGGTCCGCCGCGTCGCACGATTCGATCCGTACTGATGCACCAAGCTTGGTCAACTCCGATTCGATCGCCGCCGCACCTTCGGCCGCGCGGCCATTGCGGCTGATGAGTAGCAGGTTGCGCGCGCCATGACGAGTTACCAGATGACGGGCGAGCAGCATCCCGAGCACGCCGGTGCCGCCCGTGATCAGCACCGTGCCTTCTGGGTCCAGCGGTGTGGGCACGGTGAGCACCACCTTGCCGACGTGGCGGGCTCGACTCATGAAACGATAGGCCTCCGATGCTTCTCTAACGTCCCAGGAACGCAGCGGAAGTGGACGTAGCTCGCCGGCGTCGAATAGTGTTGATAGCTCGCCAAGGATCTCGCGCACACGGTCCGGACCGGGTTCGCTCAGAAGATCGAACGCTCGATACCGAACACCCGGATGCCTGGCCGCCACCTCGCCGGGATCTCGGATGTCGGTTTTGCCCATCTCGATGAATCGCCCGCCACGTGGCAAGAGTCTCAGCGACGCGTCGATGAATTCCCCTGTCAGGCAATTGAGTACGACGTCCACCCCCGCACCGCCGGTTGCCGCGGAGAACTTCTGCTCGAACTCGACCGTGCGCGAGTTCCCGATGTGCTCGTCGTCGATTCCCATGCCGCGCAGAGTTTTCCATTTTCCAGGGCTGGCCGTCGCATATACCTCCAGACCCCAGTGTCGAGCCAGCTGCACCGCAGCCATGCCAACTCCGCCGGTGGCGGCGTGTACCAGCACCCGCTCACCTGCGCTCACGCGGGCGAGGTCCGCCAACGCGAAGTATGCGGTGAGAAAAGCCGCAGGTACCGTCGCTGCCTGAGCGTAGGACCAGCCAGAGGGGATGCGCGCCACCGTCCGGTGATCTGCGACGACAACAGGTCCCGCACCGTACAAGAGACACATCACGCGGTCGCCCCGGGCGAACTCGAACACATCATCGGCGACCTCGAGGACGACGCCGGAGCCTTCAAGGCCGAGGTCGTCGGGCGAGTCATCCAGTGCGATCAGAACATCACGGAAGTTCACACCGGTGCAGCGCATAGCCAATCGCACTTGGCCGGGCTCCAGCGGAAGGTTGGATTCGGGCGACGAACGCAAGACGACGTTCCGCGAGTCAAGTGTGCCGTTGCCGAGTGTGGCGAGTCGCCAAGCGCCCGCCTCGACTAATTCAGCGCCATCGGGTCGCTCGGTGTGCACCACCCGGGGGGCAAAGCATGCGCCATCACGGAGCGCGAGTTGCGATTCGTCGCCACCGGCTGTTTCGGCGACCGCAACATCGGCACTGGTCCAGTCGTCGACGTCGGCTAATGAGATGCGCCCTGGGTTTTCGGTTTGTGCGCTCCGCACTAATCCCCAGATAGCGGCCTGGCCGAGATCGGTGACATCCTCGGAGGAGTTGATCGAGATCGCTCCGCAGGTGAGCACCACCAGTCGCGCGTCTTCGTCATGACTATCGTCCGACAGCCAATCCTGCACCTGATCCAGCACCATTGCCAGCGCTCGATGCTTGCCGTCAGCGAACCCTTCGCCGTCTGCAGTCGTTGTCGGACAACGCAATACAGTGGCATTCTTCGGGGCGAAGCAGCCTGCGTTCTCGTCAGGCGGCGCGAGGGGGACCCAGTCCAATCCGTACAGACCGTCGTCGGCCACAGTACTCATCAGCAACCGATTGGTTGAAACCCCGCGCAGGGCAAGCGAATCGATACGGCCAACCAAAGCCCCGCAGCTGTCCAACAGAGTAACGGCAACCGTGTCGTCGCCGATGAGCGTGATCCGGGCGCGAAGCCGGCTCGCGCCCACGGCATGCAGCGATACGCCTTCCCATTCGAACGGCAACCTGGTCAGCTCCGATTCTGCCAGGATGCCGCCGACAACGATGCTGTGCAGGACCGCATCAAGCAGCACCGGATGCAGACCGAACCGACTCGCGTGGGCCTTCACCTTCTCCGGCAATGCCGCTTCCACGAAGACCTCGGCGCCACGACGCCACACCGAGCGCAGGCCGCGGAACGCCGGACCGTATTCGTATCCACGCGCCGCCAGCTTCGGGTAAGCCTCGGAAACGTCGATCGGTTCCGCACCCTCCGGGGGCCAGTGTTCGAACGCCTCCCTGTGCCAGCGCTCGGGGGTGGGGGCGAGTACACCTTCGGCATGGCGTGTCCACGGCCGGTCCGCACCATCGCGGTCGATCCGCGAGTAGATCCGGACAGGGCGTTCGCCGGACTGCCGCCATGCGCCGACGACGACTTGCACGGCTAAACCACTATGTTCGCCGACGACCATTGGGGCGTGCAGCACCAGTTGGTCGACTCGTGGGCACCCCGCACGATCGCCCGCGTGGAGTGCCATCTCCACCATCGCGGCACCGGGTACGAGCACGACCTCGTGCACCTTGTGGTCGGCCAGCCACGGATGGGATGCGAGCGACAGCCGACCGGTGAGAATGACTTCGCCTGAATCAGCTTGTTGCACAACCGCGCCGAGCAGAGGATGCTCCGCGGCCGTGACGCCGAGACTGCTCGCGTCGACGAACCCGGGCGTGGGGTCTAGCCAGTATCGCTTCTGCTCGAAGGCATAAGTGGGCAAGTCGATGCGACAAGCGCCAGTGTCGTCAAACATGCTCGCCAGGTTGGGTGTTTTTCCGTGTACGTGGGTTTCGGCAGCCGACAGCAAGACTCGGCGCATGCCGCCTTCGTTGCGTCGAAGCGTCCCAACCACGCTGTGATCGTCACCCAGGCCCTCCAGTGATTCCACGATGCCGACAGTCAGAACCGGATGCGGGCTGGATTCAATGAATGTGCGATAACCGTGTTCGTACGCCCACCGGACAGCCTGTTCAAACAGCACCGGTTGCCGCAGATTAGCGAACCAGTAGTCGCCGGCGAGGGTCGACGTGTCCAGCTTGGCGCCGGTGACCGCGGAGATGAATGCGATATCGCCGGTGCGCGGCTGCAGTCCTGATAGTGACTCGCGCAGGGTCTCCCGCAAACTCTCGACCTGAGTGGAATGCGACGCATAATCGACGGGAATCCGCGTGGCCGCCACGTCATCCCGTTCGCATTCGGCCATCAGCTCGTCCAACGCGGTTGCGTCGCCAGTGACGACGCAAGAAGACGGACCGTTCCGTGCGGCGACGGAAACCGATTGCCTCCATGGTTCGATGAGCGCCAGAACTCGTTCGACGGGCCACGGGATCGAGACCATGCCACCGGTTCCCGCAATTCCGCTGATCGCCTTGCTCCGCAATGTGACGACCTTCGCTGCGTCTCGCAACGAGAGGGCACCGGCGACGTAGGCAGCTGCGATCTCGCCCTGCGAATGGCCGAGAACGGCATCCGGATGGATTCCCAGTGCCTGCCATTGCGCGGCCAGCGACACCATCACCGCAAACAGCACGGGCTGCACCACGTCGACCCGGTCGAGGTTTCCAGAACCGACGCCGCCCCGCACGACCTCGAGCAACGACCAGTCGACAAACTCGGCGAAAGCCGCATCGCAGAGACGCATTCGATCTGCGAACGCCGGTGCGGAGTCCAACAGTTCCATCGCCATGCCAGTCCACTGCGATCCCTGGCCGGGGAAGACGAAGACGGTTCCGCCCGTGGCGGCGGCTTTTCCCGTTACCACGTTCGGTGCTGGTTCGCAGGAGGCGATCGCCGCCAACCCAGTCAACAACTCGTCACGGTCGGATCCGACCGCAACCGCACGGTGGTCGAACAACGCCCGGGTGGTGACCAGTGAGTACGCCACGTCATGCGGATCCAAATCGGCATTGTGCTCGACGAATTGCCGCAACCGGGCCGCCTGCGCGGCCAGTGCCGACGCGGACTTCGCAGACAACGCCCAAGGCATCACCGACGGACGTTTGCGGGATGGCTTCGCGCTCGCCAATTCTGACGACGCCTGCTCGACTATCACGTGGGCATTTGTTCCGCTGATGCCGAACGCCGACACCCCAGCACGCCGGGGTCGGTCGGTCTGGTCTGGCCACGGACATGCGCGACCGACCACCTCGATCGTTCCAGTCGACCAATCAACCTGCGGTGTAGGCGAATCCAGATGCACCGTCGCGGGTACTACCCCGTGCCGCATCGACTCGACGGTCTTGATGATCCCGGCGACCCCGGCCGCGTATTGCGCATGGCCGATGTTCGACTTGACCGAGCCGACCAGCAGGGGCCGCGCCGGCGAGTGGGCTTTGCCGTATGTCGCCTGCAGCGCTTGGGCTTCGATCGGATCGCCGACCCTCGTGCCAGTGCCATGCGCCTCGACCACGTCGACCTCCCCCGCGGTCAGGTCCGCATCCACCAGAGCTTGCCGAATCACCCGCTGCTGAGCCGGACCGCTCGGCGCGGTCAGCACGTTGGAGGCTCCGTCCTGTCCGAGGGCGCTGCCCCGAATGAGTGCGAGCACTGGGTAACCGAGTCTGCGCGCTCGCGACAGCCGGGCCAGGACCAGCACGCCGGCACCCTCACCAACGCCAAACCCGTCGGCAGCCGCAGCGAAAGGCTTGGATCGGCCGTCTTCGGACAACGCGCCCTGCCGGCCGAGGCCGATGTAAAGGCTGGGTGAGCACACCACGGTCGCACCGCCCGCAATCGCCAAGTCACATTCATCGGACCGCAACGATCGCACCGCAAGATGCACCGCGACCAGTGATGATGAGCAGGCAGTGTCCACCGTCAACGCCGGGCCCTGCAGCCCAAGTGTGTAGGCCACCCGACCCGACGCGACGCTGGTTGTGGTACCGGTCGTCAGGTAGCCGGCAAATCCCTCGTTATCGTCGTAGATCCGCGGGCCGTATTCCTGCCCGCCCACGCCGACGAACACGCCGGTATCACTGCCGTGCAAGGAAATTGGGTCGATCATCGCGCGCTCCAGTGCCTCCCACGTCACCTCAAGCAGCAGTCGCTGCTGCGGGTCCATCGCTTGGGCTTCACGCGGCCCGATCCCGAAGAACGCCGGGTCAAAATCGCCTTCGTTGCGCACAAATGCGCCCGCACGCACGTATGTGGCACCTGGCGCCTCGGGGTCGGGCCCAAACAACGCCTCGAGGTTCCAGCCGCGGTCGGTGGGAAACTCCGAGGTTGCGTCGCATTCCTCGGAGATCAACTGCCACAGGTCAGCCGGTGAGTTGACACCGCCCGGAAAGCGGCAACCCATCCCGAGAATGGCGATCGGCTCGCTGCGCTCAGCGCTCTGCAACTGCGTGCGCAGCCCTTCTTCACTGGCCATTTCTCATCAGCCTGCCGGCGCTCGCCCAAAGGCCGACCACGCGACGACGACGCGTCATAGCAGGGTGCGACTGATTGTTGTCGTTGGTGCCACGCCGACGAACCATCGACAACCCCTTCAACCACCACAAATGAATATTTCTTCGCTGTCTGTGCCGAAAGTCATAGGAGTCCCCCGCCGACGATAAGCAAACACGCAACGCCCCGATACAGGGATTTCCCTTGCATTCACCTTCTTTCGCGACGATCGAGTAGTGATTCACATCGACCACACCATGAGCTTTACTTCCAACTCCCACCACGTCAGCGACTAACGCGTGCGGCGTAAGCCGGATCTTGCCCAGTCGTCCTGTATACGGCGATGAGTTTTCGTGTCATCTCTTCTCTCCCTTCGGAAGTACCGGATCTGCCGGTTCATGGCATTTCTGGCGAAACGGTGGCCCTACGCAGCTCAGTTGCGCTGATGAAATCCTCACTGCCCCATGGCGCGACGATCTCAGTAGTGCACTACTGAGATCTCGCCCGTTCTGATTCAGTAATTGCCGCCGCTGCCCAGCGCATCGTTGTGGCCTCGAACGCGGCCGTGTCGAGCAGGCTGCGTCATGCGCGTCGATCGGCGTCTTGGTACTCCGACTTGCATCTCTCCGCCGTCAGGATGACGACTTTCTCAAGCGACTTTCCCGATGGGCAACTAGCCGACCAAAAGTGAACTGAAATTTGGCAACCACCACTTGCGCGATCGTGGTAGGCGTTACCGGCTAGATGTAGGAGGCGAGGTTGCGGTTAGCCTGCCAAGTATGGTCACGTCGTCGGCCGCGCTCACCGCCCCAGAGCTGGAGTTGCGGCAGCAGGTTCGTACCTTCCTGGTCGAAACGCTGCCCTGGGGGACGTTCGAGCCTGGCCTGGGGATGAGCGCCGAGGTCAATCCAAAGTTCTCCGCTGAGTTAGCTGAACGAGGCTGGATCGGCATGGCGGTCCCCGCGCGCTATGGCGGTCGCGACGCCACCGCCGTCGACCGCTTTGTCGTCGTCGAAGAACTACTGCGCTGGGGCGCCCCGGTCGGGCATCACTGGGTGGCCGATCGGCAGATCACCTCGGTGCTCCTGCGCTATGGCACCGAGGAACAAAAGCGGTCGCTGTTGCCCCGAATTTGCCGGGGCGAGTTGTGTTTTTGCATCGGCATGAGCGAGCCGGACGCCGGAAGCGACCTCGCGTCGGTGCGGACTCGAGGTGCGCGCGACGGCGATAGCTGGCGTGTGTCGGGCGTCAAGGTATGGACGAGCAACGCCATGCGAGCCGATTTCATGATCGCGCTGTGTCGAACCGGCGAGGGCGCCCGCCACGCGGGACTGAGCCGATTCCTGATCGACATGCGCAGCCCGGGCGTGACGGTCAAGCCGATCCCCTTCCTGGACGGCAGCACCGACCACTTCGCCGAGGTGATCCTTGACGGCGTGCTGGTGCCGAACGAGATGGTGATAGGCGAAATCGGCCAGGGGTGGGCGCAGAACGCCAACGAGCTGGCTTTTGAGCGCAGCGGCCCCGACCGGTGGATCTCGACTTTCCTGCTCGTTCAGGAATTCAGCCGCGAGTGGCCAGATCTGGCCGCCAGTCCCGCCGGGAGTCGGCTGATCGGCGAGCTCGCGGCCCAGTACTGGGTGCTGCGCCGGCTTTCGCTGGCCGTGGCGAGGGCGATCGACGCCGGCGGCACGCCCGCGGCCGAGGCAGCGCTCATCAAGGAGATGGGCACCCGGTTCGAACAGGATGTCGTGAGCGCGTTGCGGGAGTTGTTGGACCGTGAGCTCGTGTGCGAGCTGGAGCCGGCGCGGGAACCGTCGTTGTTCGAACGGTTGTTACGTCGCGCTGTCCTGGACGCGCCCTCGTTTACCATCCGCGGCGGCACCAATGAGGTGCTGCGCTCGGTCGCCGTCAAGGGTTTGTCATGAGTGACGACGAACTGTATCGCGCCGCCGCCAAACTGTTTGCTGCGCAGAGCCGGTGGGAGGATGTCGGCGAAGCCGACGCTGCAGGTTGGGCACCACAACTATGGGAAGCGTTGCAGCAGAGCGGATTCAGTGATGTCCCGGTCCCGGAGGGGCTGGGCGGAGCCGGGGGCGGCGTTGCCGATGCGGTCCAGCTGCTGCGTGTCGCGGGAGCACACGCGGCGCCGGTCCCGCTGGCCGAGTCGGGTCTGGTCGGCGGGTGGCTATTGGCCTCTGCAGGTCTCGCTTTGCCGGAGGGCGTCCGCACAGTACTGCCGTCCGCTGCGAGGCTCCGTCTCGATGGTGACCGCCTGTTCGGTACGGTGCCTGCCGTGCCGTGGGGTCACCGCGCCGAGCATGTCATCGCACTCGTTGACGGCGTCGTGGTGTTGGCGCCCGGACCGGGCGCAACCGACGGTCCGGCCGTCAGCCGTGGAGCCAACCTGGCCGATGAGCCCCGTGACACAGTGGTTTTCGATGGTGTGACGGTAACCGCACGCGCCGACGCGCCGGATGGGGTCACTGACGAAGCACTCTGGGAGCGCGCCGCGCTGGGGCGTGCCGCGTTGATGGCGGGCGCGATAAGTGCCGTCGCGGCAATGACATTGCGCTACAGCGGCGAACGTGAGCAATTCGGACGCCCCATCGGTCGTTTCCAGGCCGTGCAAGCCCACTTGGTCACCATCCACCAGCAGGCCGCCGTCGTCGCCTCGGCTGTCGACGGTGCGGTCGACGCGGTCGAAGCCGGCCGGGGCAGCTTCGAAATCGCTTGCGCCAAAATGCTTGCCGACCGGGCCGCACAGCTGGTGACGGCGACCGCCCATCAGACGCACGGCGCTATCGGCATGACGAAGGAGTACCCGTTGCATTATCTGACCCGTCGACTCTGGGCCTGGCGAGACGAAGCCGGCGGTCATCATCGCTGGGCGGACCGGCTCGGCGCGGCTCTGGTCGCCCGCGGTCCGGACGCCCTGTACCCGGCCATCCAATCCGGGTCAGAGGTGATGCAGTGAACCGGCTGGAGCGCCCAGACGGGGTCACGTTGGCCTTCCGGGTGCACAACCCGCAGGCGCCCGGTGTACCGCTTCTACTCACGCACGGCTTCGGCGCCACCGCGGGCATGTGGGACCGGAATGTCGATGCCCTGAGCGTCGACCGGCCGGTGATCGTCTGGGACATGCGCGGCCATGGCAGCAGCGACGCGCCCGGCAACATGGACCTTTACAGCGAGCAGATCAGCGTCGCCGACATGGCTGCCATCCTGGACGCCGCGGGTGCTGATCGGGCGGTGCTCGGCGGAATGTCGTTGGGCGGCTATCTATCTCTGGCCTTCAACCTGGTCCATCCGCAGCGGGTCGCCGCGTTGGTACTGGTCGACACCGGGCCGGGCTACCGCAACGACGCGGCCCGCGACACCTGGAACGCATGGGTGGAACGGCGTGCTCAAGAACTCGAGAGCGGCCGCACGCGGGCCGACAGCTCGGCGGAACTCGCGCAGGCGGTGCACGAGCATCCGGAGGGCCTGCCTCGCGCGGCGCGCGGTGTGATGGCTCAAAAGGATGCCCGGGTGATCACCTCGCTCGACGGCATCGGGGTGCCCACACTGGTCATCGTCGGCGCCCAAGATACCGACTTCCTGGCCGGGGCCGACTACATGCACCGCCACATTCCGTCTTCACACAAGGTCGTCATCGACGACGCGGGGCATGCGGCGAATATGGACCAGCCCGAGACCTTCCATACTGCCGTGCGTGAATTTCTGGAATCGCTATGACCGCACCGGATGTGACTGTCGAATATGCCGGCCATGTGGCCGTGGTGGAGATCCATCGGCCGCCGAACAACTTCTTTGACGCCGCCCTGATCAAGGGCATCGCCGACGCCTACGAGCGACTAGACGACGACGTCGAATGCCGGGCGATCGTGTTGTGTGCGGAGGGAAAACACTTCTGCGCCGGCGCCGACTTCTCCCGGCCCGCCCAGGATCATGTGTCGCCCAATGAGCTTTACACTCAGGCCATCCGGTTGTTTTGCACCAGCAAGCCGGTGGTCGCCGCGGTGCACGGCGCCGCGATCGGCGGCGGACTCGGGCTTGCCCTTAGCGCAGACTTCCGGGTGGCCGCGCCCTCCTCCAGATTTGCCGCCAACTTCAGCCGGCTCGGGTTTCATCCCGGCTTCGGGATAACGGCCACGTTGCCACGCGTCGTTGGGCAGCAAAAAGCACTTGAGTGGATGCTCACCGGTGAGCGTTTCGGTGGGGAATTCGCTCACGCAGCAGGGTTGGTCGACGAATTGGCCGACGACAGTAGTGTGCGCCCGGCGGCGATCCGGTTCGCCGACCGAATCGCCGCCTCGGCTCCATTGGCGCTGACAAGCATTCGTGCCACCGCGCTTGCCGGACTCGCCGAGGCGGTCGCCGCGGCCACGGCCCGCG
>NZ_JBAPMI010000367.1:0-4552 GCF_049278535.1 Mycobacterium sp.
GCGGTCTTGGAGCAACAAGGTGCTGGGACTAGGGCGTAATTGCCCGTCTCCTTCGCAGTCCGCTTTGCGGCCTGCATCGTCGGCTGAGGAAGGGGAGCCGTGACCGTCGCGCTGCGCCGCGCCTGGGCCAAAGACCTCGACGTATCAACTCTTTACGCGCTACTGAAGCTACGAGTCGAGGTCTTCGTGGTCGAGCAGGCCTGCCCCTATCCCGAACTCGACGGGCGCGATCTGCTCGCCGAAACACGTCACTTCTGGCTGGCAACTCCCGACCACGAGGTGATCTGCACGCTGCGGCTGATGGAGGAGCACGCCGGCGGGCACAAGGCATTCCGGCTCGGCCGGCTGTGCACCAAACGCAGCGCGCGCGGGGAGGGTCATACCACTCGATTGTTGCGTGCCGCTTTGGCGGAGGTCGGCGACTACCCGTGCCGGATCAACGCTCAGGTATATCTGGCGGACATGTATGCCCAGCACGGCTTCGTCCGAGACGGTGACGACTTCATCGACGACGGCGTTCCCCACGTGCCGATGCTGCGGGCGGGCGGGCCAGGCGTGCACACATGACCTCGTCCACATCGGAGAACCCCTACCTGGCCGGCTTGCGGCTTGCCGGGAAGAAGGTCGTCGTGGTCGGCGGCGGCAGCGTCGCGCAACGCCGGCTCCCACTGCTCACCGCCAGCGGGGCGGACGTGCACGTGATCGCCCGCAGCGCCACCCGCTCGGTGGAAGCGATGACTGGAATCACCTTGTCGCTGCGGGACTATCGCGACGGTGATCTGACCGGCGCCTGGTATGCGATTGCGGCGACCGACGATCCACAGGTGAATGCCGCGGTGGTGGCCGAAGCCGATCGCAATCGAATCTTCTGTGTCCGCGCCGACATCGCCGTCGACGGCAGCGCGGTTACCCCCGCATCGTTCGACTACGCGGGCCTATCGGTGGGGGTCCTGGCCGGTGGCGAGCACCGGCGCTCGGCCGGCGTCCGCTCGGCGATCCGCGAGGCATTGCAGCAGGGCGTGATAGCCCCGGAGAACTTCGAGAGCTCCGACGTGGTCCGCGGCGGGGTGGCGCTGATCGGCGGCGGCCCCGGCGATCCGGAACTGATCACCGTGCGCGGCCGCCGGCTGCTCGCGCAGGCCGACGTCGTCGTCGCCGACCGGCTCGCGCCACCGGAGCTGCTCGCCGAGCTGCCGCCGCACGTCGAGGTGATCGACGCCGCCAAGATCCCGTACGGACGAGCGATGGCCCAGGACGCCATCAACGCCGTGATGATCGAGCGGGCCCGGGCCGGTCAATTCGTGGTGCGGCTCAAAGGGGGAGACCCCTTCGTGTTCGCCCGCGGCTACGAGGAGCTGATGGCCTGCGTCGATGCCGGCATCCCGGTGATGGTCGTGCCTGGTGTGACAAGTGCCATAGCCGTGCCGGCGTCCGCTGGTGTCCCGGTCACCCACCGCGCGATCAACCACGAATTTGTAGTGGTCAGCGGGCACGTTGCGCCCGGACACCCCGAATCGTTAGTGAATTGGGATGCATTGGCTGCGATGACGGGAACCATTGTTTTGCTAATGGCGGTCGAACGCATCGAGCTATTCGCCGAAGTCCTTTTAAAAGGCGGCCGACCTGCGGATACGCCGGTGGTAGTTGTTCAACAAGGTACGACGGCGGCCGAGCATACTTTGCGGGCCACCCTGGCCGACGCGCCGGAAAAGATCCGTTCGGAGGGTATTCGACCTCCCGCGATCATCGTTATCGGTCCGGTGGCCGCGTTCGGCGTTTAAAAGATCCCTAAGATTACTGTAGGGTAAGTTCTTATGACGGCTCTCAACGATGCAGAGCGGGCTGTCCAAAGATGGACTACTGAACCCTCGAAGCGAGCAGTTCACATGCCCCCACCGCACCCCGAAAAGACCGCCGAGTCGACTCCGACCAAGACTTCCACGACATGGCTGCCGACCCGGCGATTCTTCGCTGCCGTGATCGCCATCGCCGGTATGCAGCTGATGGCGACCATGGACGGCACCATCGCGATCGTCGCGCTTCCCAAGATCCAGAACGAGCTGAGCCTGTCTGACGCCGGCCGCAGCTGGGTCATCACCGCCTACGTGCTGACCTTCGGCGGCTTGATGCTGCTGGGTGGCCGCCTCGGCGACACAATCGGCCGCAAGCGCACCTTCATCGTCGGCGTCACGCTGTTCACCATCGCGTCGGCGCTGTGCGGCATCGCCTGGGACGACGTCACCTTGGTGATCGCGCGGCTGCTGCAGGGTGTGGGCGCCGCGATCGCGTCGCCGACCGGCTTCGCGCTGGTCGCAACCACGTTCGCCAAGGGTCCGGCACGCAACGCCGCCACCGCGGTGTTCGGGGCGATGACCGGTGTCGGCTCGGTGATGGGCCTGGTCGTTGGTGGAGCGCTCACCGAGATGTCCTGGCGGCTGGCGTTTCTGGTGAATGTGCCGATCGGGCTGGTGATGATCTACCTGGCGCGCACCGCGCTGCGGGAAACCAACCGCGAGCGGATGAAGCTCGACGCCGCCGGCGCTGTGCTGGCGACACTGGCCTGCACCGCAGCGGTGTTCGCCTTCTCGACGGGACCCGAGGCGGGCTGGATCTCGCTCACCACGATCGGCTCGGCCGGAGTGGCGTTGATCGCCTTCATCGCGTTCGCCTTCGTCGAGCGCTCCGCCGAGAACCCAGTCGTGCCGTTCAATCTGTTCTTCGACCGCAACCGGCTGGCCACGTTCGCGGCGATCTTCATGGCCGGTGGGGTCCTGTTCACCGTGACGGTGCTGGTCGCCATCTACGTGCAGGACATCATGGGCTACAGCGCGCTGCGCGCCGGTGTCGGCTTCATCCCGTTCGCGATTGCGATGGGAATCGGGCTGGGCGGTTCATCGCAACTGGTGTCGCGCTTCCAACCGCGGGTCGTGGTCATCGCCGGCGGAGCGCTGGTGGTCGGCGCCATGATCTACGGGTCGACGTTCAACGGCAGCATGCCGTACTTCCCGAACTTGATCGTGCCGGTCGTCATCGCCGGTATCGGAATCGGAATGATCGTCGTGCCGGTGGCGCTCTCGGCGATCGCGGGCGTTGGCTTCGACCAGATCGGACCGACCTCGGCGATCGCGCTGATGCTGCAAAACCTCGGTGGCCCAGTGGTTCTCGCCATCATCCAGGCCGTGATCACGTCGCGCACGCTGTACCTGGGCGGCACCAACGGCCCGGTGAAGAACATGAACGCCGCCCAGTTGAATGCCCTTGACCACGGTTACACCTACGGGCTGCTGTGGGTGGCCGGCGTGGCCGTCATCGTCGGTGTCGTGTCGCTGTTCATCGGCTACACCGCCGAGCAGGTGGCCCACGCGCAGGAAGTCAAGGACGCCATCGACGCCGGCGAGCTCTAGCTCGTCGGACCCTCGCGAGACTGAAGCCAGGGTCGTGATTCGCCACTAATCACAGCCCTGGCTGCTGTTTCGCGGTCATCTCTGAATGCCCGCTAGGCTTGCGCGCTGTGATCACCCGGATGTCCGAGCTGTTCTTGCGCACACTGCGCGACGACCCCGCCGATGCTGAAGTCGCCAGTCACAAGCTGCTGATCCGGGCCGGCTACGTCCGACCGATCGCGCCCGGGCTGTACAGCTGGTTACCGCTCGGCCTGCGGGTGCTGCGCAACATCGAGCGGGTTGTCCGCGAAGAGATGAATGCCATCGGCGGGCAGGAGATCCTGTTTCCGGCGCTGCTGCCGCGCGCGCCCTACGAGACGACGAACCGCTGGACCGAGTACGGCGACGGTATTTTTCGGCTGCAAGACCGGCGCGGCAATGACTATCTGCTTGCCCCGACCCACGAAGAAGTCTTCGCCCTGACCGTGAAGGGGGAGTACAGCTCCTACAAGGACTTTCCGCTGGCGCTCTACCAGATCCAGATCAAGTATCGGGATGAGGCACGACCCCGGGCCGGCATTCTGCGAGTGCGCGAATTCGTCATGAAGGACTCCTACTCCTTCGACGTCGACGACGCCGGGCTCAAGGCCGCCTACCACGCACACCGCGAGGCCTATCAGCGCATCTTCGGCCGGCTGGACGTCGACTACGTCATCGTGTCCGCGGTGTCCGGCGCGATGGGCGGCTCGGCCTCCGAGGAGTTCCTGGCCGAAAGTGCGGTCGGCGAGGACACCTTCGTGCGCTGCCTGGAGTCCGGGTACGCGGCCAACGTCGAGGCGGTCGTCACCGCCCGGCCGGAAGCCCTGCCCTTCGACGGACTGCCCGCGCCGGTGGTCCACGACACCGGCGATACCCCAACGATCGCGACCCTGGTCGAGTGGGCCAACGGCGCCGGCTTGGGCCGCAGCGTCGCCGCTGCCGACACCCTGAAGAACGTCCTGCTGAAGGTGCGTCAGCCGGGTGGCGACTGGGAGCTACTGGGAATCGGGGTGCCCGGCGACCGCGAGGTCGACGACAAGCGTCTGGGCGCCGCGCTCGACCCGGCGGAGTATGCGCTGCTCGACGATGCCGACTTCAAAAAATACCCCTTCCTGGTCAAGGGTTATATC
>NZ_JBAPMI010000368.1:0-30227 GCF_049278535.1 Mycobacterium sp.
GCTGGCCGCTGCCGACCCGGCGACCGACGCGCTGGGCTTCGTCGACTCCTCCGCGCGTTGCGCGGCACCCAGCACTGCGGTCGCGTTCGGCAGCACCGCGAACTCGCGGGTGGCGATCTGCAAAAACGCGGCCGGCCAGTACGGCTACCACGGTGTGCGGATCAGCGACGGCGCAAAATTGATCGCGTCCGCCTCAGCGTCCCCCGACGGCAGCTACGTCGCGAAGCAGGACGGCGTTACCTACACGGTCACATCGAGCGCGCTGGTGGTCAGCGACGCCAATGGAGTGATCCGCCGCGAACCGATGGTGTCGTACCACGGGCCGAAGACGACGCAGACCCCGGCCGCGACACCGCGCACGCCCGCCGCCGCGCCTCAGACCCAGACCCAGGCCGCGGCTCCGGCCCCGACGACCGCGACATCGACGGCACCGTTGCCGCCGCCGCTACCCGCCGAAGTCGGTGGCGGCAAGCACTAATTTGCTTGCGCTGCAGCCGAAATCGATTGGCTCACGGTGTAACTGTCGATTCCCTCGACACCGAGTTCACGACCGTAGCCGCTGTTCTTGACCCCGCCAAACGGCGCTGCCGGGTCCATGATGTAGCCCTCGTTGACGCCGAACGTGCCTGACCGCACGCGCGCCGCCACGCCGTATCCGCGATCGGTGTCGGCGGTGAAGACCGACCCGGCCAGCCCGTACTCGGTGTCGTTGGCGATCTGTATCGCCTCGTCCTCGTCGCGGTAGGAGATCACGGTCAGCACCGGGCCGAAGATCTCTTCGCGCGCGATCCGCATGTCGTTGTGGGCGCCGCCGAACAGCGTCGGCCGGACGTACCAGCCGGTGTCCAAGCCGTCGGGCATGTCGGCGCCGCCGACCACCAGGCGGGCTCCTTCGCTGCGGCCCGAGTCGATGTAGGCGCGGACGCGTTCTTGCTGACGCTGGGCCACCAACGGGCCGATCTGGGTGTTCGGGTCGGCAGGGTCGCCGACCGACATCGACTCCATCGCCGCCGCCAGTGCGTCGACGAATTCGGCCTCGCGGGCCGCGGGTACCAGAATCCGGCTCAGCGCGTTGCAGACCTGCCCGCTGTTGGCCAGGCTGGCCATCTGTATGCCAGTGGCCACGGCTGACGGGTCAGCGTCGTCGAGCACGATGGCCGCGGACTTGCCACCCAGTTCGAGGCTGACCTGCTTGAGGCCCGCCGCACACGCGAGCGCGACGTGGCGCCCGGCCGCCGTCGACCCGGTGAACGACACCTTGTCCACCCCGTCGTGGCCCACCAGTTGCTCGCCCACATCGCGCCCGCCGGGCACCACGTTCAACACCCCCGGCGGCAGATCTGCCTCGGCGACGAGGTCAGCGAGCAGCAATGCGTCGAGCACCGACTCGGGTGCCGGTTTGAGCACCACCGAGCACCCGGCCAGCAGCGCCGGAATGACCTTGGTGACGGTCAGGAACTGCGGCATGTTCCACGGCACCACCGCGGCGATGACACCGACCGGTGCCTTTCGGATCCGAATGTCCTTGCCGTACATGCCAGGACGGTCCTGCTGCCAAGGGTAGTCGGTTGCCATACCGCAGAAGGCCGACATCATCATCAGCGGCAGTCCGACCTGCGCCCTCTTGGCGAAGCTGATCGGTGCGCCGATCTCGGCTGAAATGAGCGCGGCCATGTCGGCCCGCCGTTCCTTGTAGACGGCAGCCAGTCGACCGATCGCCTCGATCCGCTCACTCGGCTGCATCCGCGGCCACGGCCCGGTGTCGAACGCCGCACGAGCCGCGTGCACCGCGCGGTCGACGTCGGCCGGTCCCGCGCACACCGCACGACCGATCTCGGCCTCGCTGTGCGGCGAGATCACGGTGATGACGGAATCACCTTGGGCGCCGTCCCATTTCCCGTCGATGAAGAGCTGGTCTCTCACCCACATATTTCTGCCATCTTCCGCTCTCTAAGTGTTGCGACCGCCGTTGACGCCGAGGATCTGCCCGGTGATGTAGCCGGCCTCGTCGGACACGAAAAACGCACAGGCGGCGGCGATGTCCTCCGGCCGGCCCACCCGCCGCACCGGTGTGCGGTTGATGTGGTCCTCCACGGTTCCACCGAGCAGGTGCCGGCTTTCCGCGCTGCGCAGCATCGGCGTGTCCACGAACCCGGGCGGAACAGCGTTGACCGTGATGCCCGACGGGCCGTATTCCAGCGCAAGCGATTTCGTCAGCCCGTTGACGGCCGACTTCGCCGCCACGTAATGCGCCATGA
The DNA here is from genome assembly GCF_049278535.1 of Mycobacterium sp. Lineage (GTDB taxonomy): Bacteria > Actinomycetota > Actinomycetes > Mycobacteriales > Mycobacteriaceae > Mycobacterium. The sequence continues at coordinate 2,259 of NZ_JBAPMI010000368.1, forward strand.
ACGGCTGACCGGAATGCGCGCTGGACGATGAGATGTTGACAATGCGTCCCCACCCGGCCTCGACCATGTCGGGCAGCACCGCCTGGATGGTGTGGAAGACGCCGTTGAGGTTGACGTCGATCACCTTCGACCATTCCGGAAACGTGATCTTGGAGAACTTTCCGAAGCCCTCCACTCCGGCCGCGTTGACCAGCACCAGGATCGGGCCGAACCGTTCGCGAATCGCCGCGACGGCGGTGTCCACCTGCGCGCGGTCGGTGACGTCCGCGACGTGGCCGAACTCGTCGACGGCGGGCGATAAGTCGATGACAGCCACCTGAAATCCGTCGCTGCGCAATCGCTCGGCAACGGCGCGGCCGATCCCAGAGGCGCCACCCGTTACCACCGCCGTCTTCAAGCCGGCTACCGTCCCTTCTTGGCCGCTTTCCTGGGCGACTGCCCAAACCCCATGCCTATCATTCCGCGTCGATTATGGTCAAGCCCATGGACAGGCCTCCGTTTCGCTTCGCTGTGCAGGCGACCAACGCAGCCGGCGGACGTGAATGGCGCGAAACCGTTCGCAAGGTCGAACACCTAGGCTACTCAACGCTTTTCCTCGCCGACCACTATCTTGGCCCCGGTCCGGCACAGAAACTCGCGCGCACGCCTCGCCAAGACCTCGCCCCGATTGCGGCGATGGCCGCGGCGGCCGCGCTCAGCGAGACCCTGCGGATCGGCAGCCGGGTGTTCTGCATCGACTATCACGTGCCGGCAGTGCTGGCCAAGGAAGCGGCGACACTGGACCTGCTGTCGGACGGCCGGCTGGAGCTGGGCATCGGGGCTGGTTGGAGCGAAACCGAGTACAACGCAATGGGATTGACCTTTGACCGGCCGGGCCGCCGAATCGCCAAGTTGGCCGAGGTGGTGTCGCTGATCAAGGCGCACTGGGAAGGCGAGCAACTGGACTATGCCGGAGAGCAGGTTCAGGTGCGGGGCTACGCGGGCCGGCCCCGCCCCGTGCAACGTCCACATCCGCCGATCATGATCGGCGGTGGCGGCCCGCGGATGCTGTCGTTCGCGGGCCGGGAAGCCGACATCGTCAGTATGTCCAGCGTGCCGTTCGTGGCACGCGACGCCGAAGGTTTGGATCCGCACACCGTTGCCGCGCGTCGGATCGACGCCGTCCGGGCCGCGGCCGGCGATCGCTACAGTCGGCTCGAAATCGAGAGCTCGCCGTACTTCACGCAGATCACCGACGACGCCGAAGCCGCACTCGCGAACGCGGCTTCGTCGACCGGAATTCCGGCCGACGTGTTGCGCGAACATCCCAACGTCATGATCGGTTCGCTGGAAACCGTTGTGGAGATGCTGTATTCGCAACGCGAATCGCTCGGCGTCAATTACGTCACAGTGCAACAGTCGCAGATCGAGGCGTTCGCTCCGGTAGTGGACCGGCTCAGCGGCCGCTAAACCTTGACCGCCGCTTACAGAGCTGTCAGTATTTGGGCGATCGCTCAATGAAATGAGACAGCCCCATGGCAAAGCGGACCCGATACAGCGAATACCACGACCGGTACGCGAACTATCGACTCGAACTCTCCGATGACGGCATATTGCTCATGCAGTGCCACACCAACGGCCGCAGCCTGGTGTGGGACTGGCAGGCGCACGACCAAATGTCGGATGCATTCGCCGACATCGCCGGGGACCGCGAGATCAAGGTGCTCATCCACACCGGCACCGGCGAGAACTACAACGCCAACTGGGGACGGATGCCCAACGGCGACCCCGTCGAAAAGCCCGACTACCTGTTGATGCCCGGCACCCGCGGGCTGCACACGCTCGACGAGAAGGCTTGGTATGCACGGCACTTGATCACCAACGTGCTCGACGTCGATGTTCCGATGATCAGCGCCGTCAACGGTCCGTGCAATATGCACTCCGAGGTGCCGCTGCTCGGGGACATCGTGCTGGCCGCCGAGGACGCCTACTTCCAGGACGCATCGCACTTCCCGCGCGGCCAAGTCCCGGGCGACGGCCAGCACGTCATCTGGAGCTTTTTGGCCGGCCATACCCGGGCCCGCTACTTCCTGTTGACCGGCATGAAGCTCGGGGCGGCTGAAGCCAAAGAGTGGGGTGTGGTCAACGAGGTGCTGCCCAAGGACCAAGTCCTCGATCGCGCCTGGGAGTTGGCCCGCGAGTTGGTCAAGCGCCCACCGCTGACGCTGCGCTACTCGCGCCAGCTCTTCACCAACCCGCTCAAGCGGGCTTTCATCGACGAACTCGGACACGGGCTGGCTCGCGAAACCTACGCACAGCGAGCGTTCTTTCCGTTCGGCGGCGAAATGGCGCCGCTGGACCGGGCCTGGGATCAAGAACCCTGGAGCAACGGGGCGCCCGCACAGGAAGGAGCTCACTCGTGACCGGCATCCAGCAGCGACTGTCAACCGGCCGCGGCAAGTTCACCACCGACTACCCCGAACTCGGCACGGCCCCGGTCAACTACGAGGACTCGATCTCGCCGGAATTCTTCGCCGCCGAACGCGAAGCCGTGTTCAAGCGAAACTGGTTGTGCGTCGGTCGAATCGAGCGGCTGCCGCGCAAGGGCTCATACTTCACCCGCGACCTACCCGGCAACCTGGCGTCGATCGTGATCGCCCGCGACCTCGACGACACCGTGCACGCATTTCACAACGTGTGCGCCCATCGCGGCAACAAGGTGGTCTGGCAGGAACACCCCGGCCGGGAGTCCTCGGGAAGCTGCCGCGCCTTCTCCTGCAAGTACCACGGCTGGCGGTACGGCCTGGACGGCAAGGTCAACCACATCACCAACGAAGGCGAGTTCTTCAACCTGGACAAGGCCTCGCTGCGGATGCCGCCCGTGCACTGCGAGGTGTGGGCCGGCTTCATCTTCATCAACCTCGCCGACGACCCAGTTCCGTTGCGCAGCTTCCTCGGTGACGGCCTGTTGCCGATCGAGAACTACCCGTTCGACAAGATGACGCAGCATTACGGGTTCTCCACCCGGATCAACGGCAACTGGAAGCTCGCCGTCGACTCGGTGTGCGAGTGGTATCACCCGCCGTACGTGCACGGGCGTTTCATCGACCCGGACGTCGCCAAGGCCGAGATGATGGTGCCGCCCGTCGACTCGTATCACTACGAGCTGTTCCGTCCGCACATGCTCACCTCGGTCCCCGGCCCACCACCATTGCCGCCGCGCGAACCGGGCACCGCGGGGCCGGCCCGCCAGGACCAACGCTGGGTTTACAAGCTGTTCCGTGCAGGCCTTTTCGGCCCCGACGACGTTCCCGACATCGGGCTCGAGAACGACGGCGCCGATTTCCTCAACCGCGGCAGCATCGCCTCGTGGGGCAACGACCAGTTCTGGCTGTTCCCCAACATCTCCATCCAGATCTGGGCGCGTGGCTACTACATCACCTACACCTATTGGCCGGAAACCGTCGACTCGCACATCTACCAGATCGACCTGTACTTCGTGCCGCCGGCGAACGCCGCCGATCGCCTTGCGCAGGAGCTGGTGGTCGACAGCACGATCGAGTTCGCCATGCAAGATGTGAACACCATCGAAGCCACCCATTCGGCGCTGAAGACACGCGCGCAGAACACCTTTCACCTCAGCGATCAGGAGCTGCTCATCCGCCAGTTCCACTCGGTCATCCGGGACGCCGTTGGCGCCTACCAATCCGCGAAGGAGTCGTAGTGCCGATTTTGCGCTTGCCGCAAGCATTCTCCGATCTTCAGCCGTTCGTCGTCGACTGGGCGCTGCCGACCCGGGCGCAACGCTACGAGGCGCGGCTGTCGAAGCCTTTCGACGAGCTGGTCGCGTTCTACGACGCGGCGGCGCCGCGGGCCGAGGAGGCGATCGGCTATCTCAACGGTCTCGACATCGACGATTTACCAGACGATGCCACGACGCTGCTGCACCTGCTGTATTCAATGATCCTGGTCTCTTACGCGGTCAACGTGTTCAAGCAGAACCGCATCCCGGACTCGGGTGCCGCATTCTTCGAGATGGTCGCCGAGCCGGCCGTGTGATCCTGCCGTTGTGATAGGAACCGTAATGTGACCGCATCCGCACGACCCAAGGCACGCGACTCCACCACGCGCGACATGCTGATCGCCGCGACGAGTCAGATCATGGTCGAGGAAGGTTACGCGGCGGCCACCTCACGCCGGGTCGCGGCCCAGGCCGGGGTCAAGCCGGCCCTTGTGCACTACTACTTCCCCACCATGGACGAGCTGTATCTGGCCGTCTTCCGGATCGGCGCCACCATCTACCTGGATAGGCAACAAAAGGCGTTGGCCTCTGACCGGCCTTTGCACGCGTTTTGGGAGACCCTCATCGCACCGAAAGATACTCGACTGCTGTTGGAGTTCATGGGACTTGCCAACCACCGCAAGGACATCCGCGCGGAGATCGCAGCCTGGTCCGAACGCTGGCGCGAACAACAGATCACCGCACTGAACTTCATTGTTCGCGAGCACGACCTGGACACCGACGATTTCCCGCCGGCGGCGCTCGCCGTCATCATCGCCGCGATCGGACGGACGCTGATCCTCGAACAAGGGCTCGGCACCGCGGGCGGTCACGACGAGGCCGTCGCATTGGTGAACCGATTCCTGGACAAATTCGAAATGCCGCAGCCGAAGGGTCGGCGCGGCGCCGGCTAGGGCAGCACGATCCGCAGCTTCTCCCAGCCGCGGACGGTCGACGTCGACGCGAGTTGTGCTGTGTCGTAGTCGATGCCCCACTCAGGCCAGCGGTTGAGGATCTCGTCCAGCGCGACGCGGCCCTCCAACCGGGCGAGGTTGGCGCCCAGGCAGTAATGCACGCCCTTGCCGAAGGTGATGTGCGAGATGTTGTCGCGGTGGATGTCGAAGGTGTCGGGCTCGGTGTAGCGGCGGGGGTCGCGGTTGGCCGCGCCGAACAGCAGCAGCATCGCGCTGCCGGCCGGGACGGTGGTGCCGTAGCACTCGAAATCCGCTGCCATCCAACGGGCCACGTGCGGTCCGGTCGGTTCGAAGCGCAGCGTCTCATCGACGGTGCGGTTCAGCAGCGAACGATCCAGCTCAATCTCTCGCCGTTGGTCCGGGTGTTCCGCGAGCACCTTGGCCAGCCAGCCAATCAGTCGGCCCGTCGTTTCGTTGCCCGCGCCTGCGACCACCTGGGTGTAGTGCAGCACCTCTTTTCGCGTCAGCTTCCGGTGCACCCCGTTCTCGTCGTCGAACTCGACATTGAGCAGCGTGGTCATCAGGTCGTCGGACGGGTTCTTGGATCGCCATTCGACGTAGTCGGCGTAGATCCGGCCGTCGGCGATGGAGTCGGCGTTGGCGACCTTGAGCGGGGCGCCCGGTTTGGTCCGCAAGTTGGCGTCGTTGGCATCACGCACCGAAATCTGCTCGGATTCAGGTATTCCCAACAGCATTCCGATCACCCGCATCGGCATCATCGACGCGAGCTCGGCGATGATGTCGAACCCGTCCGAGCCGACCAGCGGATCCAGGCATCTGACGCAGTACTGCCGGATCTGGTCTTCGATGGCGGCCATCCGGCGCGGCGTGAACACCCGCGACATCAGCCCGCGCAACATCGAATGCTCGGGCGGATCCTGGAACATCATCACGCCGGCCGGCATGTCGAATTTCGACTTGACCAACTCCAGGATGTCGCTGCGGCGACTGGAGAAGACCTGCCAGTTCGCCAGTGCCCGCTCGACATCGGAATGCCGGGAGATGGCCCAGAAGTCGTACTTTTCGTTGTAGTAGATCGGCGCTTCCTCGCGCAGCCGCGCATAGGTCGGGTAGGGATCGTTGTTGATGCCCGTGTCGTACGGGTCGTAGTAAACGTCGGTCTCGTGCGCGATGGTCATCGATGCTTCCCTTACTTCAGGCAGCTGCCGGCGTCCACCGGCGCACCGGCCACGAACGCGACTCTGCCGTCCATCCGGCCCATTTGAAGCCTCCGAACAATTATTGGGCGATCGCCCAATTTCGGGCGCACGCCATGTTTAGCAGCCGCGTACTGACGACGTCAAGGGCTCGCGACGGTGGGCCGGCATGGTTGTGTAGCAATCGGGTACACGTCGACCGACTTAAACTGTGATCAGGGCTTTGGTTCGACACGAGCAGGAGCAACAACGATGAACACCAACCGGACCACCACGATGTTGCGCGGCTCGGCTGTCGCGCTTTCGCTATCCGCTGCGATTTTCGGCAGTGCCGGCACGGCGCGAGCAACCGAGCCGGGGTATTTCTACAACAGCGACAACAGCATGCAGGTCATTTACGGCGGTGGGGCCGGCGCCATATTCGCGACGGTCGTCGATGCCCGGAACCCTGAGGGCGTCACGGAATTCTGCCAGTATCACGCTGTGGGCGTTCAGGGCACGCCGGCACTTCCCTACAATCGCCAGACGACGGTCACCGGGCCGAACCCCTCGGCACCGATAACGATCATCTTCCAGCAACTCGGCGGGCATTACTCCGTCAACGTGACCTGCAACGGCACCGGCAATTCGGCCGCTTTCTCTCCGGTTATCTACTGATCCAACAGCTCCGACACAAGCTGTACAAAGTTGCCACTTAACACCGAGCCCGGCGTTAAAGTGCTGTTCGTGAGCAGAAATCGGTTAGCCAGCGGACGGGGCCGCTGGTTGGGATTCGGTGCCACCCTCGCCGTCTCTGCTGCCATGCTCTACGCCCAGAGCACCGAACCGGCGTGCTGCGCTACGAAACCGACGGCATCGGTGCCCAGCCCAACCCCTGTCGCGCAGGCCCAACCTGCGCCTCCAGCGCCTGTTCCCGCTCCGCCGCGCATCGCCACCGCCGCCGAGGTGCAGTCGTTGACGGCTGATGCTCCCACCACAGCGCAAAGCTTCCTGGTCACGTTGCCGGCCGGCGTGGCGCCCGAGAACGGGTTGCAGGTCAAGACCATCTGGGCGGCTCGCGCGATCAGCCTGCTGTTTCCGCAGATCAGCACAATCGGCGGGTACCGCCAGGACGCGCTGAGGTGGCACCCCAACGGCCTGGCGATCGACGTGATGATCCCGAACCACAATTCCCCCGAAGGTATCGAGCTCGGCGACCAGATCGCCGGGTTTGCCCTGGCAAACGCCAAACGGTGGGGCGTCGACCATGTGATCTGGCGACAGAAGATCTATCCCGGTCTCGGCAAGCCGAGCTGGACGGCGAACATGGGGAACGAAACCGCCAACCACTACGACCACGTGCATATCGCCACCAATGGCGGTGGCTATCCGACGGGCCGTGAAACCTACTTCATCGGATCGATGGCCCCGACGCCCCCGGCCTGATCGACGCGCGGCGTGGGCGCTATCGAGGGATGGCCGGAACGCACTCAGCGGTCTGATCCTGCTGGGCCGGTAAACTAGCGTGACCACCGAGAGCATGGAGAAACATGAAACGACCGGTCTTTCCCGCGATCCCTGTGGCCGCTTTCGGCATCCCGGTTGCGGCGACGATCCTGGTTGCGCCTTTCGCTCACGCGCAGACTGCCATCGAGGATTCGTGCAAGAGCTCCGGCGGTCAATACACCCAAAGCCAGGTGAGCTCGCATTTCGGGCAAGATGCGCAGCTTCAAGAGACATGCTGCACCAACAACAAATGCGTGACGTACACCAACGGGGTCCAAGGGCCTACCTACGGCGGTTAAACGCCTGACTGCCCATCACTCGCCTAACCTCTCCCATCATGGCCGCGACAAGCCGGCCATCGCTAGGTAGAGGGAGATTTTCGTGGGACGAGTCGAAGGCAAGGTCGCGCTGATCACCGGCGGTGCCCGCGGTATGGGCGCCGAACACGCGCGCCTGTTGGTCCGCGAAGGGGCCAAGGTCGTTATCGGCGACGTACTCGACGACGAAGGTCATTCTGTCGCAAGAGAACTCGGTGATGACGCGCACTATCTCCGCTTGGACGTAACACAACCGGACCAGTGGGCTTCGGCGGTCGCCGAGACGGTGCAGTGGTTCGGCCACCTCAACGTCCTGGTGAACAACGCCGGCGTCGCGGGCCGGAAAACGGTGCGCAAGTTCGAACTCGAACGCTGGCGCCACACCCTCGACGTCAACTTGACCGGCACTTTTCTGGGTATCCAGGCCGTGGTGGATGAAATGATCTCCTCCGGCGGGGGCTCGATCATCAACATCTCGTCGATCGAAGGGCTGCGGGGCGCCCCGTTCGCGCACGCGTACGTCGCCTCTAAGTGGGCAGTGCGCGGACTGACCAAATCGACCGCGATCGAATTGGGGCGCTACAACATTCGGGTCAACTCGGTCCATCCCGGGTTGGTGCGCACGCCCATGACCGCACATTTTCCCGACGACATCGTCGCCGCGCCGCTCGGCCGCCCCGCTGAGCCCATCGAGGTGTCCAATCTGGTCCTCTATTTGGCCAGCGACGAATCCTCCTATTCGACAGGCTCGGAGTTCGTGGTCGACGGCGGAGTCACCGCCGACACCCCCAGGAAAGACCTGGCGTCCTAGCAACCGTCGATCTACTGACCGCCCCAGATGCGAAAAGCCTCGCGGCGTGCGTGAATTGTGGCACGCCGCGAGGGCGCGGTTTAGCCAGGCAAAGGGGTAATCCGTGTCCGACAAGACGCCCGACGACATTTTCAAGCTCGCCAACGATGAGCGCATCGAGTACGTCGATGTCCGCTTTTGCGACCTGCCGGGAACCATGCAGCACTTCACCATTCCGATCTATGCGTTCGACGGGAGCGTCTTCGAAGAAGGCTTGGCCTTCGACGGCTCGTCAATTCGCGGATTCCAGTCCATTCACGAATCCGACATGTTGCTTCTTCCCGATCCAGAAACCGCCACCATCGACCCGTTCCGCACCGCTAGAACGCTGATCGTGAACTTCTCCGTGCACGACCCGTTCACGCTCGAGTTGTATTCGCGCGACCCGCGCAACGTCGCCCGTAAGGCGGAGAACTATTTGGTCAGCTCGGGCATCGCGGACACCGCGTACTTCGGCCCGGAAGCCGAGTTCTACATCTTCGACTCGGTCAGTTTCGACTCAGCCACGAACGAATCGTTCTACAAGGTGAACGCGGCATCGGGGTGGTGGAACACCGGAGCAGAAAACGAGTCCGACGGCAGCCCGAATCTGGGCTACAAAGTCCGCCCCAAAGGCGGGTACTTTCCGGTGGCTCCCACCGACCACTACGTCGACCTGCGCGACGAAATGCTGACCCATCTCACCAACGCGGGCTTCTGTCTGGAGAAGGGTCACCACGAAGTCGGCAGCGGGGGCCAGGCCGAGATCAACTACAAATTCAACACGCTGCTGCACGCAGCAGACGACCATCAGATGTTCAAATACATCGTCAAGCAGACCGCGTGGCAGGCCGGCAAGTCCGTCACGTTCATGCCAAAGCCGCTGTTCGGTGACAACGGTTCCGGCATGCACTCGCACCAGTCGCTGTGGAAGGACGGCGTCCCGCTGTTCTACGACGACGCCGGGTACGCCGGCCTGTCTGACACCGCGCGGCACTACATCGGCGGTCTGCTGTATCACGCCCCTTCGCTGCTGGCCTTCACCAATCCCACGGTCAACTCCTACAAGCGCCTAGTTCCCGGGTACGAGGCGCCGATCAATCTGGTCTACAGCCAACGCAATCGCTCGGCCTGCGTGCGCATCCCGATCACCGGCAACAACCCGAAGGCCAAACGGCTGGAATTCCGTTGCCCTGACGCGTCGGGCAACCCCTATCTGTCGTTCGCAGCGATGATGATGGCGGGCCTGGATGGCATTGAGAACAAAATCGAGCCGCCTCCCCCGATCGACAAAGACCTCTACGAATTGCCACCCGACGAGGCCGCCGACATACCGCAGGCTCCGACCCAGCTGTCCGCGGTGATCGACCGACTGGAAGAAGACCACGAATACCTCACCGCGGGAGGGGTTTTCACGCCCGACCTGATCGCTACATGGATCAGCTACAAACGCGACTACGAGCTCGCGCCGTACAACCTCCGCCCGACCCCCTACGAATTCGCGCTGTACTACGACGTGTGAACCACGCATCAGTGCAAGACTGGCGGGCACGAAAACATGGGCGCAGGCTGCGATCGCCGCAGCGGCAATCAGCTGCTGCGGCGCGCTGTTTGCTGCGACCGTCGCTGCGGATCCGCCGGACTTCGAGCTGAGCCATCATCCGGCGCCGTCGCTGGCCCCCGGTGTCGGCATCGGCATCTACGACGCCGACAATCAGCCCGTCGATACCTGCACCGCCGGATGGCTCATCCACGATGCCAACGGTCAGCCCGGCGTGCTGACCGCCGGGCACTGTGATCGCGACGGCGCTGTCACGTATTTCAACGAGACCAAAGGCTTTCAAGTGGTCGGGTGGTTCAACCACAAGGTCTACGAAGGCGACCACGGCGTGGACGACGACATCGCCGTGCTCGGTATAGGTAATTCCACGAACGGACCGCCGGTGCCCACCGACACACGCATTATCGGGATCCGGCCGGTGACCATGGCTGTCGACGACAGTCGTCTGGCCAGCGGCCAGCAACTATGTCACTACGGCCTGATCAGCGGCGCACGGCGCGGTGGGCCGGAATGCGGCCCGATTGTCGACGTGCAGCCCACAACGGTGCGATTCCGCGCCCACGTCGACAAGGGCGACTCCGGCGGACCCGTCTACTATCGCAACGCCGACGGTACCGCCACCCCGGTCGGCATCACCATCCGCGCAGGCGAAGCCGGCGGCACCGTTGCCGAACTCATCGACCCCTGGATGAAGCGCTGGCACTTGGTCCTCGACGGCTCCTGACCGCTCAGGCGTCGTCGGGGTCAGGCGCCCACCGGGGCAGGCGCACCTCTGGTCGGCGCGTGGAACGCGCCGCGGCAAGTGCCAACGCGCTCTCGCCGTTGATCGCGGTCAGCGGTGGCGGCTGGCCCTTGCGAAGGGTCGCGATCAGCTCGCGATACGGTCCGATGAGATAGACGGTGTCGCCCGCGCACAATTGAGAATTGCGCCTCGGCCGCAGGCTCACCGGCCCTTCCGGCCGGGTGATCGCGATGACGCGGGTCTGGGTGGACATGTCGACCATCCGCAGGCCGTCAAGCTCGCTGCCTTCGGCTACCAGCATCGCGCCGACCATGAAGGAACGCTGACCGACCCAGAAGGTGCCCAGTACCTGCAGGCCCATGGCGGCGCCGATGAACCACGGGGCCGCCAAATCCACGATCGAGCGCACGTTTTCGAAACCGAACTGCTGGTTCACTGCGGCGCCGAGGGCACGGCCTTGTACACGCATCACAATCGGCTGCTTGGTGTCGGGGCCCAAGATCTCCAGCAGGACGATGCCGGTCCGGATGTTCTCCATATCGTCCTGGGTGACCACCGCCATCCCCCGGGCGCGCTCGACGCGTGCCGACTCCAGGGTCTGCCGCATTGTCGAGTCCCCGAAGATCACCGGCACGTCGAGTTCGGCTGCGGTCGAAAGGAATCGGTTGTTCTCGTCTTTCTCGATGACGACGACGTCATATCCGGCAGCGGTCAGGTCGCTGACCACGCGGATGCCGATGGAGCCCAGCCCGACAACGACGATGTGGTCACGCATGTGCTTGGCGCGGCGACGTCCGGCCGTCTGCACGAAGCGTCGCGAGAGCAGCAGGTCCGCTATGAACGCGACGAGGATTGCCGTGACGATCGCGCCGCCGAACATCAACCCGACGGCAAACAATCTCAAGAAGCGGGACTGCTGGCCGAAGCTGAAATCGCCGTATCCCACCGTCGTGATCGTCTCGGCGGCGAAGTACAACGCGTCGAGCCACGACATCCGTGGCTTCTCGTAGGTGAACCGCACCAAGGCAGTCGAACCGAGAGTGAGGAACAGCGCGAATGCCAGCGAGGGAAAGAGCAGTGGATTCACGTCGTCGTACATGGAACGCACCGCATCGACGAAGCGTCGGACCCGCGACTGGCTTGACCGGGTCGCAGTCGAAGGCGGCACCGCGATCCCGCGGGCTTCCAATTCTTCCTTGACGCCGATCATCGAGGTCCAGTCGCCTTTGTAGACCTGTAAATCCCGTCCCGGACAAGGCACCACCTCGCCGGGTGCGGGTGAATCCTTACCGTGAACCACTGCCACCGGTGCGAGGTCGTTGTAGATGTCGCGCAGCGTCCCTTCCTTGGTCGCTTCGGATCCCCAGACAACGAATTCCATTCCGGCCGTTTCGAACTGGTGTGCGTTGCGCGACAGAACCGCCTCGACGACCGAGGGTGTGGCCAGGTCGGCGACGTTCAGGATCGCACCGGGTCCGCTGATCGCGGCGACCGCGTCGCGCAGCACGTTGTCGGCGATGCGCGCCACCACGCGTACGTTCGGGCTGTATCTCCTGGCCAACAGTGCAATCTCGAGATTCACCGCGTCATTGGGTCCCGCGCAAACGACAGCGCGCGCACGGTGCACGCCGGCGCCGAGCAGTTCGGCGGCGGAGTTGATCCGGATGATCCTGGCGCCGGCGCCGCGCAACTCGTCGATGATGGTGTTGGCGAGTGGATCGTCACCGCAGACGATGATTTCACGGTGAAACTGGAAGACCTCGCCCATATTGCGGCAACCACCTACGTTGATGCTTCGGCTAATATCCCCTATGACTATCGGCCACAACGCCGATCAGCGCTACCGGAACCAACAGCGTTGTCCCGCAGTCGGAGTCGTTAACGCAACAGACTCGACCCGAGTTTGTCACGCATACGAAATAGTTCAGTAGTAGCCAAGTGATACTTTTCAGCCGAGTAGGCGGTAGCCGACACCGCGGATCGTCTCAATGGTGCTGATGTCGAACGGAACGTCGACCTTGCGACGCAGATAACCCACGTACACCTCGACGACATTGTCAGGACCCGCATAGTTCGCATCCCACACATTGCGCAAGATCTCGGCCCTGGTCAGCACCACGCCCTTGTTGCGCATGAAAAATTCCAGAACCCCATATTCGCGCGGAGTCAACACAATCGGCGTCGAACCACGTCGAACCGTATGCTTGGTGGGGTCAAGGGACAACGAACCCGCGGTCAACATCGCCGGCCGCCGTAACCGGTAGCCGACACCGCGGATCGTCTCAATGGTGTTGGTGTCGAAGGGAACGTCGATCTTGCGACGCAGATAACCCACGTACACCTCGACGACATTGTCGGGACCCTCGTAATTCGCATCCCACACATTGCGCAAGATTTCGTCCTTCGTCACCACCACGTCCTTGTTGCGCATGAAAAATTCCAGAACCCCATATTCGCGCGGAGTCAATGCAATCGGCGTCGAACCACGATGGACCGTATGCCGGGCGGGGTCGAGGGACAACGAGCCCACGGTCAACACCACTGGTCGCTCCGGTGCGCCGCGGCGTATCAGAGCCCGCAGCCGGGCCACGAGCACCGGAAACGAGAAGGGTTTGGTCAGGTAGTCATCCGCTCCGAGGTCGAACGCATAGGTCTCGTCGTTCTCACCGACCCTGGCGGTCAGCATGAGCACCGGTGTCCACACGCCCTGCGCTCGCATCCGGCGCAGCACCTCATACCCGCTGTAGCCGGGGAGCATGATGTCCAGCACGACGACGTCGAAGCTATTCTCAGTGGCCTCGCGAAGGCCGTCGATGCCGGTCCCGACGGACACGACGACAAAGCCCTCGGCCTTCAGCACGATCGACAGAGTCCTTGACAAGAGAGGGTCGTCCTCGACGAGCAAAACCCTCACGCCAGGACGCTACTTGGTTCGCGGTGTACTCGAACCATGCAATCGAAACGTCCGGGGCGCGGCAGCATGACAACCAGAAACCCAACCACGATGAGCCCGTTGAACTGCGTCGTTGTCAACATCTTGACGGATCGCAGACCCAGAGCGGCCGCCGGCCAGCTCGGTACAGGCATGCCCCATGACAGCGTTCATCGGAGTGATCCTTGGTCTCATCGAATATCTCAGGCAGCCGTGCAACAACCCCGCGGCTCCCAGCGTCGGCTCCATGCATACGGCAGCGGCGCTGAGAAATCGCTGAGACCAACGGCGCCCGCTGAGAGCTTCGCCGCGAGACGCTAAGCGGGGTCGACGAAGACCGGCGGCTCTCCTGACATTCCGGCCACTACGGCGGCTAGCTGATTGGGTTTACCGATCAGCCCGGTTTGCAGCTCGGATTCGCGTTTGAGGGCAGCGGCGGCGTCGTCGCTGGCCCACGTCTCGTCGTAGAGGCGCTTGGCGGCCCGCACGGCGTCTGGAGACTTCTGCGCGATCTCCTCTGCGAGTGCCAGTGCCGACGCCAGCGGATCGTCACTGTTTCGCGTGACCAATCCGAGCGCCAAAGCCTCACTCCCAGAAACGATCCGGCCGCTGAACGTCAGCTCCTTCGCAACGTCGATACGGACCAGTCGCGGAAGCGCCTGCGTGATGCCCATGTCGGGGACGAGGCCCCACTTGACCTCCATGATCGACAGCTTCGCGTCCGGCGCAGCGATCCTGATGTCGGTGCCCAACGCGATCTGCAGGCCGCCGCCGAAGCAGTTCCCGTGAATCGCGGCGATCACGGGCGCCGGCACCAAGGACCAGTCGTAGGCCACGCGCTGAGCGAAGTTGGCCAGCCGGTTGCTGTCGCGCTCCAGCAGCACGCCGGTACCGCCCTGACCGGACATGAAGCTGGCGATATCCAGACCGGAGCAGAAGCTCTTCCCCTCGCCGTGCAGCACAACCGCGCGAACCGACGCTTCGCCTGCCAGCCGGCCCGCGGTATTCATCAAGGCCTCGAACATGGCCTGGTCAAGCGCATTGTGCTTGTCGGTGCGCACCATCGTCACCGTTGCTACGCCACTGGCGCCGATCTCCACGTGAACTCTGTCTTCGGACACGCTGGGGAACTTACCAATCCGAGATCAACTCCGATGCGAGGAGCTGAGATCACGTGTAGCCGGGCCTTCGAGCAGCGTGCCATCCGGCGCGAAGCGCGACCCATGCAGCGGGCATTCCCATGCTTTGTCTGCGTCGTTCCAGTTCACAATCCCCCCGAGGTGGGGACAAACCGGCGAGACGCGATGCTCGGCGCCGTCGACCTGACATCTGGCTTCCAGATGCCAGGGCGGTCCGCTGACCACGCCGCCCTCGTCCTCTTGGGGGGTGCGACGGCCTATGCGCGCCGCCGGGGTGATCCATCCCTTGGTCAGATTGAAGCCGACCTCAAGGTTTGACTGCATCGCCGTTCGCAGACCCGAGAGTTCGTGCGGGCTCCAGCTGGCAAAGGCGCGTGACCAGTCCATTCGTCCGCCGAGCAAGCGACTGGACAGCGCGAGCGCCGCGGCGGCGCCATTCGTCATTCCCCACTTGTTGAAACCTGTTGCAATGAAGATGCTTTCGTTGCCCGGCAGGATGGGGCCAACGTACGGCAGATCGTCGATCGGCGTGTAATCCTGCGCTGACCAGAAATGGGTCTGCTGTGCTCCCGGATAGTGCGAGGTCGCCCACGCCGCCAGTTCTTTGAGCGCCTTGGATGGGCTCTTCTCGCGACCGACGACGTGGCCCCCACCGCCGACGATCAACCGCTCACCGTCGGCGACGGGCGCGTAGCGCACAGAACGCGTGGGCGAGTCCGTCGAAATCATCATCGGCCGGGTGATGTCGCCAGGGACTTTGAAAGCGAAGCAGTAGGACCGACTGGGCTTGACGCGCGCGAAATAACCGCCGCGGTCGAGGATCGGAATCCCCGTGGCCAATACCACCTGCGCGGCAGCACATTCCACCTCCTGCTGCGCGGCGTCGTTGGCGTGGACGAGCAAGTTGTGTCCGTGGCCGGAGACTCGCCGCACCCGCGTGTGTTCGACCAACCGTCCCCCGTGCGCGAGCAGTTCGGCGGCCAGCGCGTCTAAGAATGACATCGGATCGAATTGCGCTTGCTCGGCCAGGCGCACTCCGCCGTGATACGGAAACGGAACGTCAGCGTGGGCTTCCCACGTAGCGGGCAGGCCCACTGCTTGGCACGCCTTCAACTCTGCGCGTGCGGATGCCACGCCGTCGCCCGACTGAGCGTAGGTATAGGCATCTTCGCGCTGCACCCGTACCCCATGTGACCCGCAGTGGTCGAGCACCCAACTTTGGCCTTCACGATTGCCGTCCACGTAGGCACGCGCAATGCTCTTGCCGTGCTTCGACAGGATCTTCGAAAGGTGGCTGCCTTGAAGCAAACTGACCTTGGCGGTGGTGTTTCCTGACGCGCAGGCGCCGACGGTGCGAGCTTCCAGCACTACGACGTCCTTGCCGGCGCGAGCCAACAGAACCGCAGTCATCAATCCGGTGATTCCGGCGCCCACGACGACGACGTCGGCGCTTCGACTACCAACGTCACCAAATTCACTTGCGGTCCAAGGCTGTTCGACTCGGCCGCTCAGCCATAGAGACGTCATGAGCGAGCTAGTACCCCGCTGATGCTGGCGGAAAACTTCGCTCGACGACGCGAACACCGGTTGAGGGTGCTGAGACCGCGCACGGGCAACAGGGCGAATAACTCACCGGCGCGCGGGGTGTGCGGCTGTATGAGACCGACGGCGGCGTTTCTCAAGTCCGGTGTCGCGACGGCGGTCTTCGTCCGCTTCTCCGCCGTGGTGGGTTCCCGTGGATCGGCGGACACCGTGCGAGACACTCGCGGGTTGCCGCAGCCGGTGTTGCGTTACCAGGCGGGGGAGTCTTCGTCGGGCCAGACGTGTCGAGCGTCGTCGACTCGCTCGTCACCGGCCGGGAGGAGCACGGGGTGTGGGATCGATTCGTCCCGGCTGACGTCCGGGTTTGGCGACCCCGTCAAAGGTTCTGGCAAAAAATCTCGTCAGGGTCTTGCCTGACTCTCTGGTAGCTGCTATATCAAATGTATGCCATTTGGCACACATTTGATGTGGATCTGACACTAGATTGGAGAGTTGAGGTGGCGACCATGTTGATGCGAACCGATCCATTCCGTGACCTTGACCGCTTCACGCAGCGCGTGTCGGGGACCGCCGCACGACCGGCGATCATGCCGATGGACGCCTGGCGTCAAGGCGAAGAGTTTTTCGTCGAGTTCGACCTGCCCGGGATCAGGGAGGAATCGTTGGACCTCGACATCGAACGCAATGTGGTGACGGTGCGTGCCGAGCGCCCCGAAGTTGATCCGGACAGAGAGATGCTTGCCACCGAGCGCCCCCGCGGAATATTCAGTCGGCAGCTGGTGCTGGGCGAGAACCTGGACACCGACCGGATCGAAGCGTCCTATGAGGCAGGAGTGCTCCGACTGCGGATCCCGGTGGCCGAGAAGGCCAAGCCCCGCAAGATCGCGATCGGTCGCAGCAACGGTCACCAGGTCATCAACGCCTGATCGGCCGGCGGCTGGGCACGGGGAGCCGATGACGATGCCATACCTCGATACCTTGGCGGAGCCGACGGCCAGCGAGAACGCCGGCGGCGCACAGCCAGAGATCCGGTGCCTGGATTGTGACACCGCGTCGCTTTTCGCCGAGGTCGAGGCAATCTTGCGTGCGGCGTCACCCTCTGCCCATCAGCCACCGGCACGACCGGTCACTGGGTGCGCCCTCATGAGGCCCCGGTCGGCTAGTCGGTCCTACGGCGCAACGGTGCGCCCTCGGCTCGCACCAGCGCGGCACGTCCGCGCGCTGCAACGCGGCCCTCCGACCCCGCCCCGCGACCAACATCAACAGCTGAGGTGAAAGGAAGGTGATGGCATCACCACAGACATAGCCGAGTTGCCCGCTGCCCCCGGCCACACCCCGGGCGCGCCTCCCACTTCGTCGAGGACACGCCAATGCCCAACCAGGCAGCACCACCGGGGGCGGGCAGCAGGCCCTTCACGCCGGGCTGGCAGCAAAACTCAACCCCGGCGACTTACCCCGAATGAGGCACTCAACGCGAAGGAGCTAGCCATGATCGAATCGGTCATCGACATTGACGCCGATCTCGCCGACTGGATTGAACAACGCCAAACAGTGCCCTCCGCCGACGAAGACTATCCACACCAAGGCATTTCGCAAACCTGGTCGGCTGACCTCGTCGCGCATTAGTCGCTTCGGTTTCGAGTCCGCACGATACTTCAGAAAAACCTGCCTGCGTCAGGGCGCTGCGTTCAGCGCGCGCCACCACTATTGACAGCCACGCCGGAGGTGCTCGATAGCCAACGTTTAAACCGACATTCATCCGGTTACATGCTTCACCGTCGAGGCCCGGGCGGGCTCACCTATCGAAGGAGTGCATAAGCGATGACAGGTCGGAGGCTAATCATCCTCGCGAGCGCGGTACTTTTCATCGCCGGAGCGATTGGCTTGTTTGTGCCCGTTACGATCTCCGGAGGTATTGGGTGCGGTAACGCCGTGTACTCCGACGTCTCGGCCGCACGAGCCCAGGACAACCAAAATATCGGGAACTCCCCGGTCGTCCAGCAGATTCCCATCGCCAACCAACTGGCCCCTAAGAGCCAGTTCGTGTCCGAATGCAACTCAGCGCTGGCAACGCGGCGTTTGTGGACCATTCCGTTGACCGCGGTGGGCATCATTGTCGCCGGCGCGATATTCCTGCGGCGGCCGAGAACCGCCGCGGACAGTATCTGACGTTCCGTCAGCCTTGCGTCGTGGGCTCGGGGCCACACCGTTCGGCGATCGGTAACCCGAGAGGCAGCCAATGACCAGACATCCGCAAGAGGTCGATAGTCCGCTGACCGTCACCCGGGACACCACCGCGACCCGCGAGCAGGTTTGGGCCGTGATCTCCGACGGATGGACATATTCGCAATGGGTCGTCGGCAATAGCCGGATGCGTGCAGTCTCCCCGGACTGGCCCAACGCCGGAAGCACGATCCAGCACTCCATCGGTGTTTGGCCGCTGTTGCTTAACGACCGGACGGTGGTCGAGGATTGCCGTCCACTCGAGCAACTCGTGCTGCTGGCCAAGGGTCGACCGTTCGGCAAGGCTCGTATCACGCTGCGGCTGTCGGATATCGACGGCGGCGGTTGTCGCATCGAGATGGCCGAGATTCCCGTCGGTCTGCCGATGGGTTGGGTGCCAGACCCACTCGCGCTGGCCGCGGCGTTCCCTCGCAACCGGGAATGCACAGGGCGGCTTGCCGCGATTGCCGAACGCCGGAGCTCCGGTTGACCTAGGTTCACAGACATCAAAACGGCCCCCGGATCTCCGGGGGCCGTTTCTACTAGTAGCGGGGACAGGATTCGAACCTGCGACCTCTGGGTTATGAGCCCAGCGAGCTACCGAGCTGCTCCACCCCGCGACGGGTGAATATCAGGCTACCGAACGCGCGCGAGGCCGCCAAATCGCGCGCTGACCGGTGCTGCCGGGCCGGGTCAGTGTGACGGCGGACTCAACCCGTACCGCCGTCGGATGTCGTCCATCCAGTCCGGATCCCCGTAGGTCAGCCCGTATTTGTCGGCCAGCTCGCCGAACTCGGGCATCTCGTGCAGGACTTTGGCGACCGGATCGCTCGCATGCTCGACGAGCAGCTCGCCGAGCTCCCGGAAGTAATTCTCGAATCCGCCCGGGGTGATGATCTCGACGATGCGGCCTGGTTGGCTGCCGGCGTTCCACATCGCGTGCATCTGCCCGCGCGGCTTGGTGATGTAGCCGCCGGGCCCGAGGACGACCTCACTGTCGTCAGAACGAAAGCCGATCTCACCTGCCAACACGATCGAATGCTCGTCCTCGCGGGTATGGCGATGCGCCGCGGTGAGCAAGCCGACCGCGAACGGATGCTCGACGATGGAGACCTCGCCGCCGTTATTGCGGCTGGATAGCTTGAACACGGCCCCGAAACCCGGGAGCGCTACGTACTCCCCTTCTCCAGGCTTTACCACCGACACCGGAATCTGATTCTTATCGGTCATCGGTATACCTCCGCACCACAGCGAGCCGGATCACTTGGCGTTGTTGTACTTGTTGATCGCGTCGTCGAGCCGCTGCAGCGCCGAGCCGTAGGCTGCAAAGTCGCCCGACTTCTGGGCGTCTCGCGCTGCGCCCATTGCCGTCTCGACGTCCTTGAGCGCTGCTGCCTTGGACGGTGACAGGCTCACCGCCCCGCTCGGCACGGGTGCCACCGCATTAGCCGGAGGCGGCGGATTGGCCGGTGGCTCGCCACCCGGTGGCGCACTGGCCGGAGCGCCCGACTCGGTGGGCGCGATTCCTGCAGCGGTGGCGGCAGCCCCGGGCCCGAAAAGACCCGTCAGTGCGTCGCCGACGGTGGGTCCGTAGCCGATCTTGTCGTTGTACATCATCGCCACCCGGATCAACCGCGGATACGACGACGCGACATCGCTGGTGCCGGGTGATGCGTAAACCGGTTCGACATAGAGCAATCCGCCCTGAGCCACCGGCAGCGTCAGCAGATTGCCCCACTTGATCCGGTTCTGGTTGTCACGCCCGATCACGCCGAGGTCTTGGGACACCGCGGTATCGGTGGTGATCGCGTTGTTGGCCAACTTTGGACCGTTGACCTGACCCGGGATGGTCAGCACGGTGATCTTGCCGTAGGTCGCCGGATCGGAGCTGGCGCTGATGTAGGCGGCCAGGTAATCGCGCTTGAACCGATTCATCGCGCTGGTCAGTTGGAACGAGGCCGAGTTGTCGTTCTTGGCAATGTTTTTCGCGACGATGTAATACGGCGGCTGGTAGCTGCTGGCGGTCGGGTTCGGGTCGAGCGGCACGTCCCAGAAGTCCGACGTGGAGAAGAACGTCACCGGGTCGTTGACGTGGTACTTGGCCAACAGCATCCGCTGCACCTTGAACAGGTCTTCGGGATAGCGCAGATGGGCGGCCAGCTCGGCGGTGATGTCGCTCTTGGGTTTGACCGTCCCGGGGAAGACCTTCATCCATGCCTTGAGCACCGGGTCGTGCTCGTCCTGCTCGTACAGCGTGACCGTTCCGTCGTAGGCATCGACGGTGGCTTTTACCGAGTTACGGATGTAGGACACCTGCTTGTCGGGCGCCAACCGGTTGAACGCGACCTCGGTGGAGTCGGCGGTGGCCGACGAGAGCGAGGTGAGCTCGGAGTAGGGATAGTTGTCCAGCGTGGTGTAGCCGTCGATGATCCAGACCAACCGCTTGTTGACGATCGCCGGGTACACGCTGCTGTCGGTGGTCAACCACGGCGCCACCGCCTCCACCCGCTGAGCCGGGTCGCGGTTGAACAGGATCTTGCTGTTCGAGCCAATCACGTTGGAGAACAAGAAGTTTCGTTCGGCAAACTTCGCGGCAAAAACGCTGCGCGAGACCCAGCCACCCAGCGGCACTCCGCCGCTGCCGGTGTAGGTGTAGTTCTTGGTCTCGGTGTTGGTCTCGTAGTCGTATTCCCGATCTACGCCGTTGCGTCCGACGATCGCGTAGTCGGCGGGTGTGCTGGCGATGACCGGTCCGAAGTAGACCCGCGGCTGATCCAGTGGGGCGGGACCGCTGGACGTCACGCTCCCGTTGGCCCCGACCACGTTGGCCATGAACTCGGGGTATCCGCCGTTTTGGTTGGGGTCGTTGGCGATACCGCGCACGGTGTTGGCCGGCGAGGCGATGAAGCCGTTGCCGTGAGTGAAGACGGTGTGCCGGTTGATCCAGTCCCGCTGGTTGTCGATCAGATGGTCCGGGTTGAGTTCGCGGGCGGCGACGACGTAGTCGTGCAGATTGCCGTCACGGTCGCGGTAGCGGTCGATGGACAGCTGGTCGGGGAAGTAGTAGAAATTCTTGCCCTGCTGGAATTGTGTGAAAGCCGGGCTGATGATGGTGGGGTCGAGCAGCCGGATGTTTGAGGTGGTGGCGCGGTCGGACGCCACCTGCTCTGCGGTGGCTCGCCCGTCGCCGCTGTAGTCGCGGTAGGTCACCACGTCCTCGGTCAGGCCGTAGGCTTGCCGGGTCGCGGCGATGCTTCGGCTGATGTACTCGCGTTCCTTTTGCGCCGCATTGGGTTTGACGCTGATCTGCTCGACGATCAGCGGCCAGCCCGCCCCCACGACCATCGACGACAGCAACAGCAGCACCAGGCCGATGGAGGGAATCCGCAAGTCCCGCAGCACAATTGCCGAGAACACCGCGGCCGCACAGATCAATGCGATCGCCAGAAGGATCAGCTTGGCCGGCAGCACCGCGTTGATGTCGGTGTACCCGGCCCCGGTGAACGGCTTGCCGGCCCGAGTGTGAGACAGCAGCTCGTAGCGGTCCAGCCAATACGCAAAGGCCTTGAGCAACACCAACGTTCCGACCAGGCTGATCAGCTGGATGCGCGCCGAGCGGCTCAGGGCACCGGTGCGTCCAGACAGCCGGATTCCGCCGAATACATAGTGCGCCAACAGGTTCGCGACAAAAGCAAGAAATATCGCGATGAAGATAAAGCTGAGCACCAGCCGGTAGAACGGCAGGTCGAAGGCGTAGAAGCCGAGGTCCTTGCCGAACTGCGGATCGCGAACGCCGAAGTCGCTGCCATGCAGGAACAGCTGAATGCGCACCCAATACGTCTGTGCGACAACACCGGCGAGCAGGCCGATCGCTATCGGGACACCGGCACCGATCACCCGCAGCCGCGCCATCACCACGGTGCGATACCGCGCCACCGGGTCACTGCCGTTACTCGGAACGAACACCGGCCGGGTGCGATAGGCCAACGCCAGACCGGCGAACACGATGCCGCCGACGAGCAGCCCGATCACCACGAACACGATCAGCCGGGTGGTCAGGACGGTGGTGAACACCGACCGGTAGCCCAGCTCTCCGAACCAGAGCCAGTCGACGTACGCGTCGATCAATCGCGGGCCGATCAGCAGCAGCCCGATCACGGTCAGGGCGATCGCGATAAGAGTCCGGCTGCGACGAGTCAGCTTCGGCATCCTGGCGGCGGGCCGCATCCCCACTAGCTACGCTCCCTGCTCGGTTGTCCGCGACGTTTCAACTGTACGCACCGGTCAGCAACTCGGCGGATGACCGCCGGTGGCCACGGCGTGCAGCGCGTCCACTGCCGCACCGAGGGTGTCGACCTTCACCAATTGCAGGCCGGGCACTTGTTTGGAGTTCGCTTCGTAGCAGTTTTCGGCCGGAACCAGAAACACTGTCGCGCCGGCATCGTGGGCCGCGCTCATTTTGTGCAGGATCCCGCCGATCCGGCCCACCTCGCCGTCCGGCTTGATCGTGCCGGTGCCCGCCACGAACTTCGAGCCGGCGAGGTTGCCGGTGGTGAGTTTGTCGATGACCGCCAGGCTGAACATCAGACCCGCCGACGGACCGCCGACGTTGGCGAGGTTGAAATCGACCGCGAACGGCGCCCACGGCGCGTCCGTGACCGAGACGCCCACAAAGCCGTAATCGCCTTTGGGGTGATGGCCCAACGTGATGTGCGCGACCCCGGGTGGCGCGTTTTTGCGGTGGAAATCGACCGTGACGTTTTGGCCCGGCCTGGTGGTCTTCAGAAACGTGGTGAACTCCTCCACGGTGCCCACCGGCTTGCCGTCGACCGCCTGGACGGCGTCACCGGCCTGCAGCTTGCCTACCGACGGCCCGGGATCGGTGAGCGTCACGATGGTGACCGCGCGCGGATACTTCAGATATCCCAGGGCCGCGAACTCGGCGTTGTGCTCGGACTCTTTGAAGTCGGCGTCGTTGGCCTTGTCGGCGTCCTCCCGCGACGTCCCCGGCGGGTAGACCAGGTCGCGCGGCATCAGCTGTTCCTGCCCGGACAGCCACAGCGTCAGCGCCTCGGCCAGGCTGAGGCCGTCGCGCTGGGCCACCGTCGTCATGTCCAGGTGGCCCGTCGTCGGGTGCGTGGGGGTGCCCTTGATGTCGACCACCTGCTTGCCCTCAACCTCACCGAGCGTGTCGAACGTCGGACCCGGCCCCAGCGACACGTAAGGCACCGTCACCACCGCGAGCAGCACGCCGAAGACCACGATCGGGATCAACGCCACAATCAGCGTCAGAATCCGCCTGTTCACGTCGCTAACACTAGACGGAAGGGTGACCCGGCCCAGGTTCGTGGCCCGCGGGTTCACTAAGAGCGTGACGACGGGCCGCGCGTCGCGCGTGCGCGATGAGTACCGTTGAGGACATGGCTGACCTGCCTTTCGGGTTCTCCGGTGGGGACGACCCGGACCGCGACAAGCGCCGCGACGACGATTCCGAGTCCGGCTCGGGGTCCGCTGACCCATTCGGCCTGGGCAGCCTCGGTGGCGAGTTCAACGTGGCCGACCTCGGGCAGATCTTCACTCGCCTGGGGCAGATGTTCAGCGCCACCGGCTCAGGCACGCCGGGCGCGCAAGCCGGTCCGGTGAACTACGAGCTGGCCCGCCAGTTGGCGTCCAGCTCGATCGGGTTTGTGGCTCCCATCCCGATCGCCACCCGCGAGGCGATCAGCGACGCCGTCCACCTCGCCGAGACCTGGCTCAACGGCGTGACCGCGCTGCCGGCGGGTACTACCAAGGCGATCGCCTGGACTCCAAACGACTGGGTGGACCACACGCTGGAGACCTGGAAGCGGCTGTGCGACCCGATGGCCCAGCAGATCGCCTCGGTGTGGGCCTCGGCGCTGCCCGAAGAGGCCAAGGCGATGGCGGGACCGTTGCTGTCGATGATGTCGCAAATGGGCGGCATGGCATTCGGCTCGCAGCTGGGTCAGGCACTGGCGCGGTTGGCCCGCGAGGTGCTGACGTCGACAGATGTCGGATTACCGTTGGGGCCCAAGGGCATTGCGGCACTGCTGCCCAATGCCATCGAGTCGTTCGCCGACGGGCTCGAGCAGCCGCGCAGCGAGATCGTCACGTTCCTGGCGGCCCGCGAGGCCGCCCACCACCGGTTGTTCAGTCACGTGCCGTGGCTGTCCAGCCAGCTGCTCGGCGCGGTCGAGGCCTACGCCAGAGGCATGAAAATCGATATGCACGGAATCGAAGAGCTGGCACGCGATTTCAACCCGGCGTCGCTGAACGATCCGGCCGCCGTCGAGCAGCTACTCACCCAAGGGGTGTTCGAGCCCAAAGCCACACCCGAGCAGACCCAGGCGCTGGAGCGGCTGGAAACGCTGCTGGCGCTGATCGAGGGCTGGGTACAGACGGTGGTGAACGCGGCGCTGGGCGACCGCATCCCGGGCGCGGCCGCTCTCGGCGAGACGCTGCGCCGGCGCCGGGCCACCGGCGGACCGGCCGAGCAGACCTTCGCCACGCTGGTGGGCCTGGAACTGCGGCCGCGCAAGCTGCGGGAGGCCGCCGCGCTGTGGGATCGGCTGACCCAGGCTGTCGGCGTCGACGCCCGCGATGCGGTCTGGCAGCACCCTGATCTGCTGCCCGGATCCGAGGATCTCGACGACCCGGCCGCATTCATCGACCGCTCCATCGGCGGCGACACCAGCGGGATTGACGAGGCGATCGCCGAATTCGAGCGCGACGCCGATCGTGGACCCCGCGAGGGTCCCGACGGTCCTGTGGACAGCTGAACCAATCTGCCTGACGGCCGTGGACAGTGTGCCCGGCATCACCAGCTGCCCGGGCAATCATTAAGTGGAAATACCCGGGGGGACTGTCACTCGTGCCCTGGCGAGCGGGGGGATCAGCAGTACGCTCATGCGATGCCGGAAACGTCATACGCCATGTGCGGCGATCTCAGCCTGGCGTATCAGGTGTTCGGCGACGGGCCGGTCGAGCTGATCATCGTCTGGCCGTTCGTCAGCCACATCGAGCTGGCCTGGACCCTGCCGCAATTCAAAGCGTTCGTTGATCAGCTCGCCACGTTCTGCCGCGTTGCGGTGTTCGATAAGGCCGGGGTCGGGCTGTCGGACCCGGTGTCAAAAGTTCGCACGCTGGAGGAACGAGCGGCCGAGGTCGAGGCTGTCATGGATGCGGTCGGCTTCGGACAGGCCGTCGTGTCCGGTCTGAGTGACGGTGGACCGGCCGCCATGATGTTCGCGGCAACGCGGCCCGAGCGAGTGCGGGCGCTGATCCTTCACGGCACCATTGCGTATTGGGGCTTCACGGGGTGGGACGACATGGATCGCGACCCGGCCGAGCTGCGGTCGCGCTTCCTTGCCGAGCTGGGCGAGGACTACACGCCGTCGATTGAGCAGCTCGCCCGCTTCCAGGAAGGCGGCCGCGCCGTGCGCTCCGGGTGGGGCAGCGGTGTGGCAGCCAGCATCAGCGCGCCGTCGTTCCGGTTGATACGCCAGCTCGCAACGTTGGAGCGCATGTGCGCGAGCCCGGGAATGGCGCGGGCGTCATTCGAAGCGGCGTTTCTGACCGACGTGCGGTCGATCTTGCCCACGCTCACCGCGCCGACCCTGGTCATCCATGCCCGCGAGGACAACGCGGTTCCGGTGCAAGGCGGCCGGTATCTCGCCGACCACATCCCGGGCGCGCGGTACCTGGAGGTCGAGGGCGTGGACCACGCACCCTTTTTAACCGAGCCCGACAAGATCCTGGCCGGGATCGAGGAGTTCCTCACCGGCAGCCATGCGGCGCCGGCGCAGTCACATCGCGCCCTGCGCACCGTGCTATTCACCGATATCGTCGCGTCGACGCAACACGCCGCAGCGAGCGGCGACGAGCGATGGCGGGCGGTGCTGCACCGCTTTGGTGAGATCACTGCCGACCTCACGGAACGTTTCGGTGGCACGGTGGTCAAAAGCACCGGCGACGGCCACCTCGCAACCTTCGATGGCCCGACGCAGGCCATCCGCTGCGCCGAGGCCCTGCGCGATGACGCCGAGACACTGGGCATCCAGATCCGCGCTGGCATCCACACCGGCGAGTGTGAACTGCTGGACGCGGACATCGGAGGAATCGCGGTACACATCGCGGCGCGGATCCTCGGCGAGGCCGGCGTCGGTGAAATCCTGGTCTCCCGCACCGTGCGTGACCTGGTGGTCGGCTCAGGCACCGGCTTCGAGGACCGCGGCAGCGTCGAGCTGCGCGGCGTGCCCGGCACTTGGCAACTGCTGGCGGTCAACCGCCACGGCCCGCGGGCGGGATCGGCCGAGGCGGAACTGGCGTCAATGCCCACTCCTGGCCGTCGGACGACGATGCGCCGATCGGATCGCGCTGTCGAGGTGATCGCGATGCGCGCACCGTGGCTTGTGCGCGGGCTGGCCCGCCTCGTACCGGTCACCGATCGCAGAAAAACGGCCGGAGTCAGCGCGCTCGGAGATGTTCTCAATAGTTGATCCGGTAAGACGCATCATCGGCGGCGGCTCCGGCAGGATCGATGAGGCGATCGCCGAGTTTGAGCGCGACGCCGATCGCGGACCCCGCGAGGGTCCCGACGGTCCTGTGGACAGCTGAACCAATCTGCCTGACGGCCGTGGCACAGTGCCGGAATGGCGCAGCTCACGCCGTCGCTCTATGCGCTCGATCCGGCGCTGCCGGTGCTGCTGCGCCCCGACGGCGCCGTGCAGGTCGGCTGGAGTCCGCGCCGCGCTGTGCTGATCCGCCCGCCGCGCGGCGTGAGTGCCGCCGGGCTGGCCGCCTTGCTGCGAGCCATGCATTCGCCGGTGCCGCTGAGCCAGCTGCAAACCCAGTCCGACTTGAGCGCCGCTGAGCTGGGCGATCTGGTCGCCCAACTGGTGACGGCGGGCGTGGCCACGCGTGGAGCCCGGCAGCGGGCCGGGCGGTCGGCGTCGATACGGGTGCACGGCCGCGGTCCGCTGTCCGAATTGCTGGCCGAGGGCCTGCGGTGTTCGGGCGCCAGGATCAAGCAGAGCAACCAGCCGCACGCCGCGGTGACTTCTGCCGACGCCGACCTGGTGGTGTTGTCCGACAACCTGGTCGCCGACCCGCGAATGCTGCGCGACCTGCACACCCACGGCGTCGCCCACCTCGCGGTGCGGGTGCGCGACGGCACCGGCCTGGTCGGCCCGCTGGTCGTGCCCGGCATCACCAGCTGTCTGGGATGCGCCGATTTGCACCGCCGGGACCGCGATGCGGCGTGGCCGGCCGTTGCCGCGCAGCTGCGCGAC